>JAAFIT010000083.1 GCA_013298745.1 Sphingomonadales bacterium | reverse complement strand
GCCGAAGGTGCGCGAAAGGTGGAGGCCGGGATCTTCCTGATAGCCGCGAAAATATTCGCGATAGGCGCGCACGACGCGGCCCGGCGTGTCGAGCAAGCCTTCGCGCGCCGGATCATCCCCAGCCCAGCGGATCAACGCGCGAACGGCGTCTTCAGCTTCGGCTTGCGGAATTGGCTCGATATGCGGCGCTGGCCGGCCGCCACCGTAATCATCATCGTCCATCTTGGTCAGCCCCAAACTTGATTGTGGCGCGCAATTGGGGATTCAGAGGCATTCCTGCAACCGCATCATTGTCGCAGGCCGACGCTGCCGGCCTCAGTCGCGCTTGGCGCGCGAGGCCTTCTTGCGCTCGTGCGGATCGAGGTGGATCTTGCGCAGCCGGATGTAATTCGGCGTCACCTCGACGAGCTCGTCTTCCTCGATATAGGCGATCGCCTGTTCAAGTGTCAGCCGCTTCGGCGGGCTGAGCTGAATGGCATCGTCCTTGCCGCTGGCGCGGAAGTTGGTCAGCGCCTTGGACTTCAAGGGATTGACCTCAAGGTCCTCGTCACGGGCGTTCTCGCCGATGACCATGCCCTGGTAGACGGCTTCGCCCGGCTCGATCATCAGGATGCCGCGCGGCTGCAGATAGCCGAGCGCATAGCCTACGGCTTCACCGGTTTCGGTCGAGATCAGCACGCCATTGCCACGGCCTGAAACCTGGCCCTTGTAGGGGCCATATTTTTCGAACAATCGGTTCATGATGCCGGTGCCGCGGGTGTCGGACAGGAATTCGCCGTGATAGCCGATGAGGCCGCGGGCCGGCGCCGAGAAGGTGAGGCGGGTCTTGCCGCCGCCGCTCGGGCGCATGTCGGTCATTTCGGCCTTACGGCCAGCCATCTTCTCGACGACCGTGCCCGAATATTGCTCGTCGACATCGATCACGATGGTTTCATAAGGCTCGGTGCGCTTGCCGTTTTCATCGACACCGTAAATGACGCGCGGACGCGAAATCGACAGTTCAAAGCCTTCGCGGCGCATCGTTTCGATAAGAACGCCGAGCTGAAGTTCGCCGCGACCCGACACTTCAAAGGCGTCCTTGGAGGCGCTTTCGGTCACCTTGACCGCGACATTGCCCTCGGCTTCGCGCTGCAGGCGATCCGAAATCATGCGGCTGGTGACCTTGGAGCCATCGCGGCCGGCATAGGGCGAATCATTGACGGCAAAGGTCATCGACAGCGTCGGCGGATCGATCGGCTGGGCCTTCAGCGGTGCGGTGACGCTGATGTCGGCGATGGTATCGGCGACGGTTGCCTTGGTGAGGCCGGCCAGCGCGATGATATCGCCGGCCTTGGCTTCCTCGACGGGCACCCGCTCCAGACCGCGAAACGCGAAGATCTTCGAGGCACGGCCTTCTTCAACAACCTTGCCGTCCGGGTTGAGCGCGCGGATCTGGGTGTTCATCCGCAATGTGCCCGAGAGGATGCGGCCGGTGAGAATACGACCAACGAAATTGTCACGATCGAGCAGCGACACCAGCATCTTGAACTCGCCATCCACATCGGCGGCCGGCGGCGGCACATGGGCGACAATGGTTTCGAACAATGGCGTCAGATCGCCCGAGCGCACATCGGAATCGCGGCCGGCATAGCCGTTGCGGCCCGAGGCAAAGATCACCGGGAAATCGAGCTGGTCGTCATTGGCTTCGAGCGTGACGAACAGGTCGAAAACCTCGTCGAGCACTTCCTGGGCGCGGGCATCGGGGCGGTCGATCTTGTTGACGACGACGATCGGACGCAGGCCCAGTGCCAGCGCCTTGCCGGTGACGAACTTGGTCTGCGGCATCGGGCCTTCTGCGGCATCGACAAGCAGCACAACGCCATCGACCATCGACAGGATGCGCTCCACTTCGCCGCCGAAATCGGCGTGTCCGGGGGTGTCGACGATGTTGATGTGGGTGGTTTCGTTGTTCGACTTGTCGGTCCATTCGATCGACGTGCACTTGGCGAGAATGGTGATGCCGCGTTCTTTTTCGAGATCGTTCGAATCCATGGCGCGTTCGGCAACACGCTGGTTTTCGCGGAACGTGCCTGATTGGCGGAAGAGTTGATCGACGAGCGTGGTCTTGCCATGATCGACGTGCGCGATGATCGCGATATTGCGCAAGGCCATTGAAAACGAGTCCTGTTCGGGGAAGCCGGGCGCTGTGCCCGTTGCCTGTCAAGCGCGGCCCCATAGCCGCTTTGACGCGCCGCAACAAGGCGCGCGTTTGCCTGGCCGCTGCAAAACGCCCTTTATCATGGCTTTGTCGCAGCGTCGGGCGTTTCAGCGCGCCCCTCCATTGACTCGTGCTGGCCCCGGCGGCATCGATGCCGCATTGAAATCCGGGCCCATGCCGCCCTGTCGATCCGCCCTGTCGGTCAGGCGGTGATCGACGGACAGCACTGGCAGCGGCAACAAAGGACAGTTCCGGCGTGGAAGCGATTGAACCCGGCGCGCATCGGACAGGGGTGGTGCTGGCAAAGGCCCGCGAAGCTGCGGGCATCGATCTGGCCGATCTGGCCCGTGACACCCGGATTCCGCTGCGCCATCTGAAGGCGATAGAGGCGGACAGCCACGCCAGCCTGCCGGCGCTGCCCTACACCATCGGTTTCGTGAAGACCTTTGCCAAGGCCGTGGGGCTCGATCCCGAAGCGGTGGCGACGCAGTTTCGCGGGGAAACCTCCAAGCTCGCGCATGTGCCGAGCCTGCCGAGCCTCGAGCCGCTTGATGAACGGCGGTTGCCATCGCGCGGGCTGGTCGGCACCAGCCTTGCCGTCATCGTGCTGATCATCGCCGGCTTGTCGGCATGGGGCGCCGGGCTGTTTGATCCGGCGCTGCCGACAACTCCAGTAGTCGTCGAAGCGCCGCCGCCGGCGCCGGCACCGGAGGTGACCGCGCCGACCGGCGATATCGGCGTCGCCGCGCCCGCTGCTGCGCCAACTGGCGTCCCCACGGCGACACCGCCCCCGGCTGTGACTGGCGCTGGGCCAGTGGTTTTGACTGCCAATGAAGATGTCTGGATCAAGATCTACGACCGGACGACGCGCACCAGCGCCAAGATCGGCATCCTGAAGGCAGGCGAAAGCTTTGCCGTGCCAACTGATCCGCCTGGCCTGCAACTCTGGACGGGCAAGGCTGGCGCCTTGACTGTCACGGTCAACGGCAAGCCAATTCCGCCGCTTGGTGGTCCGGTGCAAACTGTGCGTGATGTCAGCCTGGTGCCGGCCGACCTGTTGGCGCGGGCCGCCCCGCCACCGACGCCTGCAACGCCGGGCAGCGTCGCTCCAGCCGCCGCGCGTCCTGGAATGTGAACATGCGTTCGTTGCGTATCCTGGTCGCTGCATTGTTGCTCGCTTCGGTGCCATTGCAGGCACAACAGACGGCGGCGGTGCCGATCGACAAGCGGGTCGGCAAATTGGAATCCGAAATGCGCGCCGTCCAGCGCAAGGTATTTCCGGGGTCGGAATCGCGGTTTTTCGAACCGGAAATCACCGCGCCGGAGACGGCAGCGCCGGCAGCCGGCAATCCTGCCTCGGCACCGCTGACCGATTTGACTGATCGCGTCGGCGAACTTGAACGCCAGTTGCGCACCCTGACCGGCCAGGTCGAGGCCGCCGAATTCAAGGTACGTCAGCTTGAAGAGGCGCAGGCGAAGCAGCGCGCCGATGTCGAATTCCGCCTCAATGCGCTCGAAGCCGGCGGCGCCAAAGCGGCGCCAGTCGTAGCGCCATTGCCCAATTCCGACACCCCACCGTCCAAGGCTCCTACCGCAAAGGCCCCTGCCAAGCCGGCCACTGCTGATGCCGCGTGGAAGCTCGCCTATGCCAACGTCACGGCCAAGGACTGGCCGGCCACCGAAGCGTCGATGACGGCGTTCGTCGCCGATTGGCCGAAGTCGACACGGCTGCCGCAAGCACAATATTGGCTCGGGCGCAGCCATGCCGAGCGCGACGAGCATGCCGAAGCGGCGCGATCCTTCCTCAAGGTTTATGAAACCGCGCCGCGCAGCGCCCAGGCGCCCGACAGCCTGGTGGGCCTTGCGGACGCCATGGTCGGCCTGAAAAAGCCCAAGGACGCCTGCCGTGTTTTGGGTGAGCTCGACAGCGTTTATGGCGAAAAGCTGACTGCGGACCAGAAAAGCGAAGCGGCTGCCTTGAAGAAGCGCGCCAAATGCGCGGCCTGACCGCCGGTCGGGCGCGCCACTGCAGGGTTGGCCGCGGCTGAACGCGGCGGTGCCTGATATCGCCGCAGCCGTAGCGGCGGCTCTGGGCTATCTGGTTCCGCCCGAGGCCCGGCTTGCGGTCGCGGTCTCGGGCGGCGCTGACAGCCTGGCCTTGCTGCTGTTAACAGCGCGCGCGTTTCCGGGCCGGGTCGTGGCGTTGACTGTCGATCATGGCTTGCGCGCCGAGGCGGCGGCAGAAGCGAACGCGGTCGCGGCCTTTTGCGCCACACTTGCTGTGACCCATACGACATTGGGTTGGGAGGGGCCCAAGCCGCGCGGCAACATTCAGGCGGCAGCGCGTGCGGCGCGGTACCGGTTGATGGCGGATTGGTGCAGCGCTGAAGGCGTTTCATTGCTGCTAACGGCGCATCATGCCGATGACCAGGCGGAAACACTGATCATGCGGTTGCAGCGCGGTAGCGGTATCGCCGGGTTGGCCGGTATCCGCGCGGTGCGGCCATTGGTGCCGGGCGTGACGCTGGTGCGGCCCTTGCTCGACGTTCGGCGCGCCGATCTTTCCGAAATCGTGGCGGCGGCGGGCTGGACGCCTGTGCAGGATCCCGCCAATGCCGATTTTCGCTATGATCGCACCGCGGCGCGGGCCTTGCTGGCACAGGCTCCAGCCATTGAAGTGGCACGACTTGCCGCCAGTGCCGCCCACCTCGCCGATGCCGAGGCTGCGCTTGACTGGTCGGCGTCGCGAGCCTGGGCTGGCGCAGCATCGGTGGCGAGCGATAGCATCACGCTCGATGTTGCGGGCCTACCGGATGAACTGGTGCGACGCCTGCTGCAGCAGGCTATGGTCACGCTCAACCCGACCGCAGCACCGCATGGCCCGCGACTTGCTGTCCTACAGGAGAAGTTGGCAGCCGGCGGTGTCGCGACCCTCGCCGGCGTCAAGGCACGCGGTGGCGCACTCTGGCACTTCAGCCACGCGGCGCCGCGCCGTAAAAAGCGCTGAAAACTCGTCGAAACGCCCGACAAGCGAGGCAGAATCGCACAGGCTGATTGCAAGCCGGCGCAAGAGGCTTATCTTGAGGGTCGATTCACTCGCAGAAAGCCGTGTTCATGGCCGACAACAACAAGAAGCCGCCCGCCCCCTGGATGAAGAATCTCGGCCTTTGGTTCGTGATCCTGCTGGGGCTCGTTGTCGTCGTCAATCTGATGCAGGGCGGCTCCAAGTCCAGCGCCTCGGGCAGCACCATGGCCTATTCGGATTTCCTGACCAAGGTCGATGAAGGCGGTGTCCGCTCGGTGGAAATCCGCGGCAATGAAATCATCGGCAAGACCAGCAGTGACGAAGAGTTCCGGACTTACAACCCGGGCGACACCCAGCTGATCCAGCGCCTGCGCGGCAAGAATGTGCGGTTCGACGCCAAGCCCGAAGAAAGCCGTAGTCTGCTCGCGCAGCTGTTCTTCAACATGCTGCCGTTCGTATTGATGATCGGCATCTGGATCTTCGTCATGCGTCAGATGCAGAATGGCGCCGGCCGCGGCGCGATGGGCTTCGGCAAGTCGCGCGCCAAGCTTTTGGTCGCCAAGGAAGGCCGCGTGACCTTTGACGACGTCGCCGGTATCGACGAAGCCCGCGAGGAATTGCAGGAAATCGTCGACTTCCTCAAGGATCCGGGCCGGTTCCACCGCCTCGGTGGCAAGATTCCGAAGGGCGCGTTGCTCGTTGGCCCGCCAGGCACCGGCAAGACGCTGCTCGCCCGCGCCATCGCCGGCGAAGCCAATGTGCCGTTCTTCAACATTTCCGGCTCGGACTTCGTCGAAATGTTCGTCGGCGTTGGTGCCAGCCGTGTCCGCGACATGTTCGAACAGGGCAAGAAATCCGCCCCCTGCATCATCTTCATCGATGAAATCGACGCCGTTGGCCGCTCGCGTGGTGCCGGCCTTGGCGGCGGCAACGACGAACGCGAGCAGACGCTCAACCAGTTGCTCGTCGAAATGGATGGTTTCGATGCCAATGAAGGCATCATCATCGTCGCCGCGACCAACCGCCCCGACGTTCTCGATCCGGCGCTGCTGCGTCCGGGTCGCTTCGATCGCCAGGTCGTTGTCGGCCGCCCGGACATCGAGGGCCGCGAGAAGATTCTCGCCGTCCACATGAAGAAGGTGCCGCTGGCGCCGGATGTGAACGCCCGCACCATCGCGCGCGGTACGCCGGGTTTCTCGGGCGCCGATCTCGCCAACCTCGTCAACGAAGCCGCCTTGCTAGCGGCGCGCCGCGCCAAGCGGCTGGTGTCGATGCGTGACTTCGAAGACGCCAAGGACAAGGTCCTCATGGGTGTCGAGCGCAAGTCGATGGTGATGACCGAGGACGAGAAGAAGATGACTGCCTATCACGAGGCCGGCCACGCCGTCGTCTCGTGCCACGAAGCGGCATCGGATCCGATTCACAAGGCGACCATCATTCCGCGCGGCCGTGCGCTCGGCATGGTCATGCGCCTGCCGGAGCGCGACCAGTACAGCTATCATCGTGACAAGATGTACGCCAACCTCGCCGTCTCGATGGGCGGCCGCGTCGCGGAAGAAATCATCTTCGGCCATGACAAGGTCTCGTCGGGCGCGTCGTCGGACATCAGCTATGCCACCGACCTCGCCCGCTCGATGGTGACGCAATGGGGGATGAGCGACAAGCTCGGCCCGCTGAAATATGCCGACAACCAGGAAGAAGTGTTCCTCGGCCATAGCGTTACCCGCACCCAGAATGTCAGTGAGCAGACAGCGCAGTTGATCGATGCCGAAGTGCGCGAGATCGTTACCCATGGCTATGACCGCGCCAAGCAGGTGCTGACCGACAATATCGACCAGCTTCACAATCTCGCGGCAGCGTTGCTCGAGCTTGAAACTCTGACCGGCGACGAGATCAAGAAGGTCATGGCCGGCGAGCCGATCGAGCGCAGCAATGGCACGGGCACGACCGTGTCGCGGCCATCTTCGGGCGTGTCGGCGATCCCCAAATCGGGCCGTCGCGGCGGCTTTGGTGAACCGGCACCCGCGCCGCAGGCCTGATCTAGCCTATAGCAAGCATATCGGGGCCATCCGGAAACGGGTGGCCCTTTTGTTTGTTTCGTTCCCGTTGCCCGGCGCTTCGTGCTGGTTTAGGCTCCCTCTGTCCATTCGAAGGGGGTGACGATGGCAACACTGGCGGACCGCATGCCGATCCCGGCACAAAGTGATGATGGCTTCTTTCTGAAGTCTGCCATCGCGATGGCATTCGTCATCATCGCTGGCTTTTCCTTCCAGTTCGCGATGGGCCGATCGAGCTTTTCGGCGCCGCCACTCGTCCATGCCCATGCCATCGTCTTCATGGGCTGGGTGATGATCTACGTCGCCCAGAACGCCTATGTGGCGCGCGGCAACATCGCCATGCACCGCAAGCTTGGCTGGATTGCCGCCGGCTGGGTGCTGCTGATGCTGGTGCTGGGCTGCCTTGTTACCGTGGCGATGGTCCAGGGCGGCCGGGTGCCGTTCTTTTTCCTGCCGCAGCAGTTTCTGATTTTCGATCCGCTGACGCTTTTTGGGTTCGCCGGGCTGACCGCCGCCGCAATCGTCAAGCGCAAGCAAACGGATTGGCACCGGCGGCTGCATTTCTGCGCCATGACGTTGCTGATCGGCCCGGGTTTTGGCCGTCTTCTGCCAATGCCGTTGCTCATTCCCTGGGCGTTTGAAGCGACATTTGTCGCAACCATGCTGTTCCCGGCGGCAGGCGTTATTGCCGATCTGCGCCGTTCGGGCCGGGTGCATCCGGCGTGGTGGTGGGGCATCGGCGCCAATGTCGCGATCCTGATCGCCGTGAACCTGCTCACCAACAGCGCCATCGGCGACGGGCTTTATGCCGCGGTTACCGCCGGCACCCCCGGCGCCGCGGTGGCGCCGCTTGATTTTCCGCCACTGCCGCCGGGGCTTTAAGTTCGATCGCCTTCAGATTGAAGCGCCTCCGGCGGTTGGGGCCATAGGCCCCAAACCCCAATTTGCAGCCAGCGACGCGCTGTGCCCTCTTCGAAACCTTGGTTGATCGGTGTCTGGGGCCTCAGGCCCCAGCCGCCGGAGGCTATTTCGCCTTTTCGAACGCCGCGCTGATCCGCAGCGTCACGGCATCGCCGATCAGCGGTACATAGGTCTTTACGCCGAAATCCGAGCGGTTGATCGTCGTCGTCGCGTTGAAGCCGATGGTATAGGCTTTGCTGAGGGGGTTGATGCCGGCGCCGTTGAATCGGGCATCGAGCA
>JAAFIT010000082.1 GCA_013298745.1 Sphingomonadales bacterium | reverse complement strand
GTGATCGCGGCCCTTGACGACAATGTCGGCATCGTCGGGCACCATCTCGCCGGCCTTGGCGACCTTGCGCGTGCCGACATAGACCAGCCCGGCCAGGACCAGCGCCTGCGCCCGCGTGCGGCTTTCCGCCAGCCCGCGCTCGGCCAGCAACTGGTCGATCCGCGTCTTCAGCTGACGCCCTTCAGTTCAACCACGATGACTTCGATCGGCGCCGCGCCGGTATTGATATCCTGGTGCCGCGTACCGGGCGGGTTGGCGGGCAACCAATAGGCCCTGCCATCCTCCCATTTCTGAACGTCGGATCGGCCATCCTCCTCGCGGATATCCATCGTGCCGCCCTTCAGCGCGATCAGCACGCGCGGATGCTCGTGGCGATGCAGCGGCAACGGGTTGTTGGGCGCAATCACCGATTTCCACACTTTCACATCGGTGTTCTCGAACTGCGGCGTCCGCCCGGTCTGCGCCGCCGATTGGGCGAAGGCGAGGCCGGCGCCGAACGACACCAGGGCAATGGCGAGGCCCAATCCGGCGGATTTCATCATGCGCGTCTCCCGGTGTTTACCAAATCTTTACAAAGTCACGAAGTTTACAGTTTCAAGGGGTTGTTTGATGCGTTTTGGCTGTTTTGTCACCCGGCAGACAGGGCTGGCCCCTTAGGCGAAGCCTAGCAGAATCATCACCCGTAGGACAGCGGGAAGGTGCCGCCGGCGGCCGGGGTCGGCGACCCCGGACCCCGTTTTCTGCCTCCCCTTGCGCCGAAAACCGAAAACTGAGCCCTTGGGGGTGGCAGGCAACGGATGGGGTGCAGGGTGTCACGCCCTGCCCGCCGGAGGCATAGACGGTGCCCGGAACGACTCGCGCAAGACTGCGTTTACCTGCCATGGCCATGGGGCCATGAAGGAACCGCCATGCACGGCCTCGTCACCGACATCGAAACCGACACAGAGGACAACACCGATTTCCGACGGGTGATCTACAGCGGCCATAATCTCCAACTGGTGTTGATGGCGCTGGCACCGGGCGAGGACATTGGCGAGGAAGTGCACAAGACGCATGACCAGTTCTTCCGCCTCGAAAAGGGCCGCGGTGACTTTTTCATCGATGGCGAAACAACGCCGATCAAGAGCGGTTGGGCGATGATCGTGCCGGCGGGTGCGCGCCACAATGTGACCAACACTGGCGAAAAGCCGCTGCGGCTTTACACCATCTACGCCCCGCCGCAGCATCAGGATCGCATCGTCAGGATCACCAAGGCGGCCGCGCTGGCCGAGCCGGAACATTTCGACGGCACGACGAGCGAGTAGCCAGCGCCGCTTCACATCGCGCCCGCAACCGCTAAAGACGGGGCATGGCTGCCACGCTCCGACCCTTCGCCTATGGCGACATGGCGCGCATCGTTCTGGCGCAGACCGAATATTACGACCGCGCCTTTGGCTGGCGCGGCCGCATGGAACGGCTGCTACTCGAGGTGTGCAGTGATTTCCTCGACCATCATGTGCCGGGCCGCACGCAATGCTGGGTCGCCGACGTCGATGGCGCGTTTGCCGGATCGATCTTCTGCTGTGATGCCGGGGACAATGTCGCGCAGTTGCGGCTGCTGCATGTCGACGACAAGGCGCGGGGGATGGGGTTGGGCAGCGCGCTCGTGGCCGCTTGCGTGAATTTCGTCCGCAATGCGGGCTACGTCGAGATCATGCTTTGGACCCATGCCGTGCTGCTGCCGGCGCGGCGGCTTTATGCAGCCGCCGGATTTGTCGTCACCGAAACCCACAGCCATGACGAATTCGGCAAGCCCGAGCCGGGCGAGATCTGGCGGCTGAAATTATGACGCGTTTTCAATTCAGCGTCTCAGCCACCGATGGCGCGGCGCGCACCGGCAGCATCACCATGCAGCGCGGCACCATCCGCACCCCTGCCTTCATGCCGGTCGGCACCGCCGCCACGGTGAAGGGCCTGCGCCCGGCCGAAGTGCGTGCCGCCGGCGCCGACATCATCCTCGGTAACACCTATCATCTGATGCTGCGGCCTTCTGCCGAGCGCATCCATCGCCTCGGCGGCCTCCATGCCTTCATGGGCTGGGACCGGCCGATCCTGACCGACAGCGGCGGCTATCAGGTGATGAGCCTGTCGGCGCTGACCAAACGTTCCGAGGATGGCGTCGCCTTTGCCAGCCATCTCGACGGCACCCGCCACATGATGAGCCCCGAGCGCTCGATCGAGATTCAGCGCCTGCTCGGCAGCGACATCGTCATGGCTTTTGACGAGCTAGTCGCGCTGCCGGCGGCGCGCGAGGTGGTAGAGGCGGCGATGGCGCGTTCGATGCGCTGGGCAGCGCGATCGCGCGCGGCGTTCGACAGCGCCCCCGAGCACGCCAATGTCGCGGCGCTGTTCGGTATCCAGCAGGGCGGGCTCGACGAACGGCTGCGCGCCGAATCGGCGTCGGCGCTGCGCGCGATCGGCTTTGATGGCTATGCCATCGGCGGGCTGGCGGTGGGCGAAGGCCAGCCGGCGATGTTCGGCGTGCTCGATTATGCCTGTGACCAGCTACCGGCAGATGCGCCGCGTTATCTGATGGGTGTCGGCAAGCCCGATGACATTGTCGGCGCGGTGCTGCGCGGGGTCGACATGTTCGATTGCGTGCTGCCGACGCGGTCGGGCCGCAATGGCCAAGCCTTTACCCATGATGGCCCGGTCAATATCCGCAACGCCAAACACGCCGAGGATCTTGCCCCGCTCGACAAGGATTGCCCCTGTCCGGTGTGCCACGGCCCGGCAGCGGTAAGCCGCGCCTATCTCCACCACCTCGTCAAATCGGGCGAAATGCTCGGCGCCATGCTGATGACCGAGCACAATATCGGCTTTTACCAGGCGCTGATGGCCGGGCTGCGCGCAGCGATTGCCGCGCAGCGCCTGAATGCCTTTGCCGATGGCTTTCTGTCGCGTTACACTGCCCGATAGCGGCGGCGACGCATCATCGCCCCGGTCATGCCGAATCCGGTGATCATCATCGCCCAACTGGCGGGCTCGGGGACAAAATTGGCGACAAACGCGCAATCATAGCCCTCGTCACAGAACTCGAAAGGGCCGGGGCCAGCATCATAAAAGGCAATGCCATTATCGGCACTGATGCCCTCGAAATCGGTCAGTCCGGGACTGAGAAAATCCCCGAGCGGGCCGCCGTCGAGATCATAAACCAGCCCATAGAGATCAGCAAAGCCGAGCGTGAAGTCGGCAACAAAAGCATTGCCCGAAAGGCTCATCGAAAAGGCGGTTATCTCGTTGGTGAACGACGCCAGTTGCAAGTCGCCATCATCGTCGAAGCCGCTGAAACTGCCAGTGACAATGCCGCCGCCACTGAAACCGCTTTGGCTGAAGCTGTAGTTGCCACCGCCGAGATCGGTAACGGCGATCAAATCCCCACTGAAATCGATGATCGCCTGCGCCGGTGTCGCCGCGATTGCTGCAACTGCCAGAAGCGCTGCCGTGAACAATGCCCGCATCAGAACCCCCGTTCGAATGTGGACACCGTTAACGCAGCAGCCGCGTCCCATCAAGCGCCGAAGCGGGTGGCAAGATAGGCGGTCGAGTCCACGTCGGGCGTCTGACCGAGCAACAGTGCCGCACACATCTCGCTTGCCGCGGGCGCCGTCTGGATGCCGAAGCCGCCCTGGCCGGCGCACCAGAAAAAGCCTTCGACGGCGCCGTCCCAGCCGAATACCGGCAAGCGGTCCGGCGCGAAGGTGCGCAGGCCGGCCCAGCTCGATTCGAGCCGCTTGACCCGCGCCGTACTCGCCTGCTCGAACTGGTCGATGACGATGGCGAGATCGAGTTCATCGGGCCGCACATCATGCGCGACATCGGGCGTCTCGTCATGCGGGCTCAGCCACAGCCGGCCGCCATCGGGCCTGAAGTAGAACCGCCCTTTGGCGTCGAACACCACCGGCAGATCGGCCGGCGGCGGCGGATCGATGGCGAGCACCGCCATGGTGCGGCGCAGCGGTTGCAGCCCGCGCGGTTGTGCCCCGGCAAGCGTGGCGAGGCCATCGGCCCAGGCGCCGGCCGCGTTGACAACAGTGGTGGCCTGAACCGGGCCGGCGCGCGTCGTCAGTGTCCATACACCATCGGCACGCGCGAGCGCCGACACTTCGGCATCGGCGATCAGCGTCGGCTTCCAGCCGTCAAACCCGCGCAAATAGCCCTGATGCAGCGCCGCGACATCGATGTCGTAGCTGTCGGCTTCGAACAGAGCGCGGGTGCGCCATTCGGGCTTGAGGATCGGATAGGCTTCGAGCGCCGCCGCATCGAGGCACTGATAGGCGGTGTTGCCGGTATCGAATTCGGCCGCCAGCGCCTCGAGATCGCCGTCGTCATCGGGCGGCGCGATGTTGAGGCCGCCGCGCAGTGCCAGCAACGGCCCCGGCGTGAAGCCTTCAGGTGGCGTCATGAAAAAATCGCGCGAGGCGCGGCTCAATGGCACGATGCCCGGGCCGCCATAGCTTTCCACCCAGAACGCCGCCGAGCGACCCGTGGTGTGATAACCGGGGGACGATTCCATCTCGATCAGTGCGACCCGCAACCGGCCCTGCGATTGGCGGCCGAGGGCCCAGGCGAGACTGGCGCCAGCGATGCCGGCGCCAACTATGGCAACATCGTAGATCATGCGCCCTTTTGCAGGAAATCGAGGCACCGCGCCAGCACCCGCGCCCGGATGTCGCTGGCTTCGCGCAGCAATTCATGGCCGGTACCGGGTTGCGCCTCCAGCCGCGCCGTCGCCATCGTCGCTACGGCATGGCGGGTCACATCATTGTCCACCAGCCCATCGGGATCGGGCATCAGCACCAGCAGTGGCGTGGTGATGCGCTGCAAGGCCGGCACCGATCGCGCGCCCTCGCCGGTGCCGCGCAAGGTCCGCGGCGGCTTCAACAGCGCGTCCAACGAAGCAAAAGCCGCCGCGAGCCAGGCCCAGGTGACGTTGCCGAGCGCCAGCGCCGGGTTCTGCGCGATCCACCAGCCTTCATCGGCATAGCGTTCGGGGTCGGTCGTCAACAGCAATTGCCGCACCGAGCCGCTGGCTTGCGGTCGATAGGGACCGCCGCCGAACAGATAGCCGTCACCACGCCCCAGCCACAGCATCAGCCGCGCCACAACCCGCGCCAGTGGCGGCCCCAGGGGCTTGGCCGACAGCCCGATCATCGGTGCCAGCAGAATGGCGCGGGCAAATTCGGCGTTTTCGCCGGCAAGATGGCGTTGCAGCATATGGCCGCCCATCGAATGGCCAATGGCAAACCAGGGCGGCGGCAGCACGCGGTGGAACCACGACACCATGGCATCGAGATCGGCGAGCCAGACATCGAAGCCACCGTCCGGCACGTCCCCTGCCATCGCATCTATGCCGACCCGGCCCGACATCCCCTGCCCGCGCCAATCAAAGGTCGCGACGCCCCAGCCGGCATCGACGAGATCATGGAACGTCTCGGCATATTTTTCGGCGAAGTCGGCACGGCCGGTGAGGAACAGGATCGATCCGGTATCGGGCTTGGTCTGCGGCCAGAACAGGCTGCGCAATTGCCAGCCATCGGCCATTGTCTGCATCGCCACCGTGCCGCCCGGCGGCAGGCTGCGACGCCGGCTGAGCGGATCGATCATGCCGGCGCCGTGGCGCCATCTCCGGCCTTGGGCGGCGCCACCGGGTGCCCGCGCAATTCGCGCGCCGGAATGGCAAGGGTGAAGCCGAACGCCGCGAGCATCAGCAACAGGCTGACCGGAAACAGCGCCTCGATCGAATCGGCAAAGCTCGTCTTCAACCCGGACGCGACCTTGGCGGTGACCGCCGGATCGGCAACGCCCTGCACCGCCAGCGCGTCGCGCAACGCGCCATCATCCATCGCCAGCGTCTGGGCAGTTGACAACGGTACCGGTTGGCCGGCGACAACCAGTTCCGGCACGCGGGTTTCAAGCGCACCCGTCAGGTGATGGGTGAGCAGCGCGCCGAACATCGCCACGCCGATCGTTGCCCCCATCTGGCGACAGAATTGCGCCGATGCCGTGGCAACGCCGACCCGATCGTGGTTAACCGCGCTCTGGATGGCAAGGGTGAACATCCCCTGCGCCGGGCCCAGCCCAAGCCCGAAGCCGAACAGGTTGATGGCGAGCAGCCAGCGCGGCGTATCGGGCGACAATTGCGTCAACCCGGCGATCGCCACCAGCGCCACGATGCCGCCGATGACGAGCACCGGCTTGTAGAGTTTCGATTTGCGCGCCTTGCGCCCGGCCAGCATCGATCCGGTCAGGATCCCGAACAGCAAGGGCAGCATCGCCCCGCCGCTCTGGCTGGCCGAAAGCCCACGCACCAGTTGCAGATACAGCGGCAGGAACATCGGCACGCCGATATAGCCGAGATTGACGAGGAACAGCGCGATATTGGCACGCGCCACCACGGCATCGTCGAACAGATCGAGCGGCACCACCGCCCAGCTTTTGCCGCGCGAGACGTAAAGAAAGCCAATAAACGCCACCACCGACAGGCCGAGGCCACCAAGCACGCGCGGGCTGGCCCAGGCCGAGCCGCCGCCGATCTCGGCACCTTGCCCGCCCCAGCTCAGCGCCAGCAGCAATGGCACCGCAGCGGCGACGATCAGCCCGCTGCCGACCCAATCGATCCGCGCATCGGCACCGCGCTGGCCGGCCGGCAGCCGGGTGAGCAGGATGAACAGCGCCAGCAGCCCGAGCGGCAGATTGACATAGAAGATGAAGCGCCAGCCACTGACGACATGGCCCATGATGCTGGTGGTGGCATGATCGGTGAGGAAGCCACCGAGCACCGGGCCGAGCAGCCCGGCAAAGCCGAACATCGCGCCGAAATAGCCGGTATATTTGCCGCGCTCCGCCGGCGGCGCGATATCGGCAACCACCGCAAAGGCACCGGTGGTCAACGCGCCGGCGCCAAGCCCCTGCACGGCGCGAAAGGCGATCAACTGATTCATGCCATCGCCGACGAGCGGCAGGCCGCCGAATTCACCCGCCAGCCCGCACAGCATCGAGCCCAAAAGGAACATCAGCACGCCGAACACCAGCACCGGTCGGCGGCCATAGATATCGCCGAGCTTGCCATAGATCGGCACGGTGACGGTCGAGGTCAGCAGATAGGCGGTGCCGACCCAGGCGATGCGATCAAGCCCGGCCAGTTCCTTGACGATGCGCGGCATCGCCGTTGCCACAATCGTCTGGTCAAGCGCCGAAAGGAACAAGACGATGAGCACGGCACCCAGCGCCACCCGCCGTTCCTGCGTCGAATAGACATGCGGTTGCGAAGGCGCGCCGGTCATCATTGGCTCGCCGCATAGCGCCTGTGGCAGGCCGGGTCGATAGAATCTGTTTCAGCAATACTGAAACAGTGCGGTGCCAGCCCGCGCCCCCGCCCAACCACCCATAGGGTACAGTGACCTGGGTGGTTGGGCGGGGGCGCGGGCCGGCACCGCTTCAGCGAAGCTGACATAGACTCTCTCTTTGGCGATTCCACCGCTTGCATCCGGCGTGCCGAACGGGGCAGAGAACAACCGCTGGAGATTTGCCATGACCTATACCATCGACCCCCAGATGCTCGCCGTTGCCATTGTGGCGCTGCTGCTCGGCCTGCTGATCGGCCTGGGCGTCCGCGCGCCGCTGAAGCGCAAGGCCGCGGTGCTGCAGGAACGCAACGATGGCCTGAGCCGCGAACGCGACGCAGCGCTGGCCGACCGTGAGCGGCTGGCACTCGAGGTCAAGGCCCGCGATGCGCAGATCCGCCCATTGGCCGATGAAGTCGACAAGTTGCGCCGTGACTTTGCCCGGGCGCAAAAGGCGGCGCTGACCGGCGATGCCGCCGCTACCCCCGAGGATGATCGCCGTATCGATCCGCTCAATCTGCGCCATCTGAAGGGCGTCGGCACCAAATTCGCCGACAAGCTGGCAGCAGCAGGCATCACCCGCATCGATCAGATCGCCGGCTGGAGCGGCGCCGATGTGGCGGTGATGGACGCCCAGATGGGCGATTTCGCCGGGCGCATCGCCGGTGATCGGCTGGTCGAACAGGCCGTGCTGCTGACCAGCGGCCGCTACACCGAATATGAGACGCTGTTCGGCAAGCTGGGTTTGGCCTGACATGGTATCGGCGGTACCCGAACCCCAGCGCGTTCCGCCGGTCAGTCAGAATGAACTGGCGCTAAAGCTGGTCACCGGCATTGCCGGCACCAGCCTGATCGCCGCCATGGCGTGGCAGGTGGTGCGGGCGCCCTTGCTATCAGACCTTGGCGTTCGCGCCGCCGAAGTGATGCTGGCGAATGGCATCACCGACGGCCGCGCCCAATGGCGGTCACCCAATGGCTGGACCTGGCGGGTGGCGCGCCTGTCGGGCACCGCCGATGCCGCGACACGCGAACGAACCCGCCTCGCCGTTGCCGATCTGTGGGGTGTCAACGACGCGATCTGGGAAGACACCGAAGCCCCGGTTGCCGCTGCGCCGACAGCC
>JAAFIT010000081.1 GCA_013298745.1 Sphingomonadales bacterium | reverse complement strand
CTTCTTGTTGAGCCAGCCGGTGCCATAGATACGGCTCAGCATCGCGTTGTTCTGGTCACCGCGCCAATAGGCGCCCGAAACCCGCGTCAGCTTGAAAGCGCTCGGATCGAGCTTCCCCGTCGACGGCAGATGTGGACCGCGGCACATGTCGAGCCAGTCGTCACCCGACCAATAGACCGTCAGGTCCTCGTTGCCGGGCAATTCGGCGGCCCATTCGGCCTTGAACGTCTCGCCCTGCTGCTTCCAGCGGCTGATCAGCTGCTCGCGGCTCCACACCTGCCGGACGATCTTCTTGTCGGCAGCGATCAGCGCGCGCATCTCGGCTTCGATCGCCGGCAAATCGTCGTCGGTGAACGGGCGATCCTTGGGCGCGAAATCATAATAAAAGCCGTCATCGGTCGCCGGACCAAAGGTGATCTGCGTGCCGGGGAACAGCCGCTGCACCGCTTCGGCGAGCAGATGCGCGAAATCATGGCGAACGAGTTCGAGCGCCTCGGCTTCGTCCTTCGCCGTCACCAGCGCCAGCCTTGCATCCTGCTCGATCGGGCGCGACAGATCGACGATCTCGCCGTCGAGCCTGGCCGCCAGCGCCGCCTTCAACAGCCCCGGGCCAATGCTCGCCGCCACATCGGCACCGGTGGTGCCGCGCGGCATCTGGCGCACGGAACCATCGGGAAGCGTCAGGGAAATGGCGTCGGACATCGGGGGCCTTTGACAAAACTGCGCCGCCAACAGGCTGGCGGCTTGCCGCGCTTAGCCAAAATCCGCACATATCGCCACCGCCATCTCGCCTCGGACGCTTGCCATTCCGTCGGTGGCGGCCATTAATCTGCGCCGCGTAGGGCGGGCAGGGGATGACGGCGATGATCGGTCGGATTGTGGTGCTGGCGATGGCGGTGCTGTTTGGCGGCTGGAGCGGCGGCACGTTCGCCCAGACGCCAGCCTCCGATTGCGCGGCGCCCGCCTGCGCCGCCGTGCCCGGCAGTCGCGTCGAAGGGTGGCGGTACCAGTCCCGTGCTGAAGTCATCGCCCGCAACGGTATGGTGACCTCCAGTCAGCCGCTGGCGAGCGCAGCCGGGCTGGCGGTACTGCGTCGCGGTGGCAATGCCATTGATGCGGCGGTCGCGGCATCGGCGGTGCTTGGCGTTGTCGAGCCGATGAGCACCGGCATCGCCAGTGATCTCTTCATGATCATCTACAGCGCCAGGGACGGCAAGCTCTACGCGCTCAACGCCAGTGGCACGGCGCCGACCGGCGCGACGCCGGCGCGCTACAAGGCGCTCGGTTATGGCAAGGACCCGAAGAACTGGGGCTTTGGCTCAGGCATGCCGTCGTTCGGCATCCTGACCGTCACTGTGCCGGGCACGGTCTGGGGCTGGGATGCGGCGCTGAAGCGTTTCGGCACCATGGGGTTCAAAGACGTGCTGGCCGATGCCGAACGTTATGCCAGCGAAGGCTTTCCCGTCTCGCCGCGCATCGCCGGGGACTGGAGTCTTCCCAACGCGCTGCCGTTGAAGGCCTGCTGCACCGCGCCCGATCCCGAAACGCTGGCTACCTGGCTGATCGACGGCCGTCGCCCCGAAATCGGCGAGGTGTTTCGCAATCCGGCGCTGGGCCGCGCCTTCCAGACGCTGCGCAAGGAGGGGGCGGCGGCCTTTTACAGCGGCGACATCGCGCGCGCCATTGTCGCCAAATCCGAAGTCCTTGGCGGCACCATGACTCGCGCCGATCTCGCCAATTACCATGGGGCGTGGGTGGAGCCGGTGCAGACCCGCTATCGCGGCCATGATGTATACCAACTGCCGCCGCCATCGCAGGGTTGGGCGGCGCTTGAGATGCTAAACATCCTGGAAATCTGCATGCCGGTCTGGTCGCCGGGCGCTTCGCTCGCGACGCTCGGTCCGGCCAGTCCGCGCTATTGGCACCTGCTCGTCGAAGCCAAGAAGCTCGCCTACGCCGATCTTTTTGCCTTCAACGCCGATCCCGATGCGGTGAAGGTCCCGCTCGATCGCCTGCTCTCCAGGGACTATGCACGGTCACTCTGTGCGCGGGTCGATCCCGCCAAAGCGACCGTCACCCGCTCTGGCGGCGCCGATCGCGTCGGCGACACCGTGGTGTTGTCGACTGCTGATGCGCAGGGCAACATGGTCGCGCTGGTCAATTCGGTCGCCTCGGTGTGGGGATCGGGGCTGACCGTCGGCGAATATGGCATGATCCTCCACAATCGCGGTGTGCAGTTCAGCCTTGACCCGCAATCACCCAACATCATCGCGCCGGGCAAGCGGCCCTACAACACCCTCGCCGCCGGCTTCGTGATGAAGGATGGCGCGCCGATGATGACGCTGCTGCTGATGGGCGGCGACATGCAGGCGCAGGGCCACGCCCAGGCGCTGGTCAACATCCTCGATCTTGGCGCCAATGTGCAGATGGCGACCGACATGGCGCGCTTCCGCCACGCCCAGGTTGCCAATCGCCTGACGCTCGAGCCCGAACTCGACGCGCTGGTCGGCAAGGATCTGGCGGCGATGGGCCATGTTCTCGGCAAGCCCGGCAGTGACGCCGTCGGCGGCTATCAGGCGATCATGGTCAAGCCGCAGCGCAGCGGGCCACCGGCCTTCGCCGCCGGCTCCGATCACCGCAAGGACGGGCAGGCCGTCGGCTGGTAGGCGGCACTGGCGTTCTGCCCGAGCCCGCGATATCGCCCGGGGATGCCCGATCTTCAGCATCTCGATCACAATGGCGCAGCACTCGCTTATCGCCACACGCCCGGTGCCGGGCCGCTGATCGTGTTCCTGCCCGGTTATATGTCGGACATGACCGGGTCAAAGGCGGAGGCGCTGGCCCTATGGGCGGCGGCGCGTGGGCAAGGCATGCTGCGCTTCGATTATTCGGGGTGCGGCGCCAGCGGCGGCGATTTTCTTGATGGCAGCATCGGCCGCTGGGCGGGCGATGCGCGCGCCGTCATCGAGCATGTCGCCCCGGGCGGCGAGGTTATGCTGGTCGGCTCGTCGATGGGCGGCTGGATCGCGCTGCGGCTCGGGCTGGCGCTGGGTGACCGGCTGGCGGGGCTCGTCGGCATCGCCGCGGCGCCGGATTTCACCGATTGGGGGCTGGATGTCAGCGTCGACGAGCAGGCGCTCCTCGCCAGCCAGGGCTGGTTCGGGCGGCCGACGCCCTATGACCCGGCGGGCTATCGCTATTCGAAGACCTTCCTCGATGATGCGCCGGCCCAGCGCCTTCTGGGTGGCGAAATCGCCATCACCGCGCCGGTGCGGCTGCTCCACGGCCAGCGCGACGATGCGGTGCCTTGGGTACTCAGCCTCGACATCGCCGAACGACTGCATTCCGACAATGTTCAGGTGACGCTCGTCAAGGATGGCGACCATCGCCTGTCGCGCGATGCCGATATCGCGCTGCTTTTGGGCGCGGTCGCCGATTTGTTGGGAGCGTCCTGATGCTGTTGTCGCTGTTGCTGCTGGTCGCCGCCACTGGCGCCACCGAGGCGGATCGCGGTCGGTATGCCGCCTGCCTGGCGCTCACCCGGTCCGATCCGGGGCGCGCCATCGAAACGGCGCAGGCGTGGCGGGTAGAAAATGGCGGCACCGGCGCGCTGCATTGTCTGGCGTTGGCGCATTTCGCGCGGCGCGATTTTCCGGCGGCGTTCGCGGCGTTCGATGGTGCGGTCAGGGCATCGCAAACGGCTGGTGATGGCCAGGCGATCGTGCTCCTTGGCCAGGCCGCCGATGCGGCGCTGGCGGCGGAACAACCGCAACGCGCGCTGGACTATCTCGATCACGCGCTGGCGAGTGGCTATGATCTTCCCGCGCTGTCGCCGCGCGCCGAAGCCGCGTTGCGCGTCACCCGCGCCGAGGCGCTCGTCGATCTGAAGCGCGACAAGGATGCCGCTGCCGATCTGGCGCGCGCGACCACCCTCGATCCGCAGGTTGCCGATGGCTGGCTGCTCCGCGCGACGCTGGCGCGGCGGATGGGTGACATGGCATTGGCCGAAACCGCCATCCTGAAAGCCGCCGAGCAAACGCCCGATAGCGCCGAGGTCCAGTATGAAGCCGGGCTGATTGCCGCGGTGAAGGGCAATATGGACCTCGCCAAGACGGCGTGGACGGCGGCGGCCGCTGCCGATCCGGATTCGGTGGCAGGCATTGCGGCGGCCAAGGCGTTGAAGGAGGCGACGGTGGCGCCTCCGGCGCCCCGGATCGAGTCAGGGGTGACGGGGGCCGATGGCCCCAAACCCCAGTTGTAGCGGGTTTCGCGGCGGCGTCAGACCGGCTAGGGTCGCAGCATGGCTCGATCCGATTTCCGCTTCACCTTTCCCAAACGTGTGCGCTTTGCCGAGGTGGACGCGCAGGCGGTGGTGTTCAATTCCCGCTACCTCGAATATTTCGATATCGGCATTGTCGAATACTGGCGTGCTGCCGGGATTTATGGCGGTGTCGGGCTCGATGGCGGCCCGGAAATGCATGTCGTCTCGGCCAGTGTCGTCTATCGCGCGCCGATCCTGCTCGATGAAATGGTCGCCATCGCTGTCCGCTGCAGCCGTATCGGCCGGACGTCGTTGACCTTTGCCTTCGAACTGCATTGCGGCGATGGCGAGGACCTACGTGCCACCGGCGAGGAAGTGCACGTCCATGTTGCCGAAGTTCGTGGCCGCCCGTCGCCGTTGCCGGAAGCGGTGATCGCCAAGTTCGAGGCCTATGAAGGCCGCAACCTGAGGACAAGTTCGTGAAATACCTCCACACCATGGTCCGCGTGTCGGACGTGCCGGCGACGCTGGCGTTTTTCGAACTGCTCGGGCTGAAGGAACTGCGCCGCCATGACAATGAAGCCGGGCGCTTCACGCTGATCTTTCTCGCCGCACCCGGCGATGAGGAGGCTCAGGTCGAGTTGACCCATAACTGGGATGAAAGCGGCTACACTGGCGGGCGCAATTTCGGTCATCTCGCCTATGCCGTCGACGATATCTACGCGACGTGCCAGCGGCTGATGGCGGGCGGCGTCACCATCAACCGGCCGCCGCGCGACGGCCATATGGCCTTCGTCAAATCGCCCGATGGCATTTCGATCGAGCTGCTGCAGGCCGGCGCCCGGCTCGCCCCCGCCGAACCCTGGGCCTCGATGCCCAACACTGGGAGCTGGTGATGCCGGGCGCGCGCCGGGCCCGGCGACAGGCGATTCGCGCCATAGGTCCGGCGCCGACGCCTGCCCCACAAGCACGCGGCGCGGGCGCGATGCTGCTGGGGGCAGTCGCCATCGGGGCAGCGGCGATCGGCGCCGTCGCCATCGGGCGGCTGGCGATCCGGCAGTTGGGCGTGCGGCGCGCGCATTTCGATGAGCTGTCGATCGGCACGCTGACGGTCGATCGGCTGATCATCGTCGAGAAGGACGGGCAATGAGCCTCGAGATCGTCCAGGTGCCGGTCTTGTCGGACAATTATGTCTATCTCGCGCATGATGCGGCGAGCGGCGAAACGGCGGTGATCGACCCGGCGGTGGCCGAGCCCGTACTCGAAGCGGCGGCGGCGCGCGGCTGGACGATCACCCAGATCCTCAACACCCATTGGCACCCCGATCATGTCGGCGGCAACGCGGCGATTGTCGCTGCCACCGGCGCAAAGGTCACGGGGCCGAAGGACGAAGTGGCGCGGATTCCGGGTATCGACCGGCCGGTTGGCGAGGGCGACACCGTCAGTATCGGTGCCTCTAGAGGCCGTGTCATCGGCGTCGCTGCGCACACCGCCGGGCACATCGCCTATGCGTTCGAGGCCGATGGCGTGCTGTTCCCCGGCGACACGCTGTTCGCCATGGGCTGCGGCCGGCTGTTCGAAGGCACGCCGGCGGACATGTTTGCCGCACTCGGCAAGCTGATGGCGCTTCCCGATGCGACCCAGGTCTATTGCGCGCACGAATATACCCAGAGCAACGCGCGCTTTGCCGTGACGGTGGAGCCGGACAACGCGGACCTTGCGGCGCGCGTTGCGTCCGTCAACGCGCGCCGCGCGCAATCCTTGCCAACAGTGCCGTTCACCATCGGCGAAGAGCGTGCCACCAATCCCTTTGTCCGCGCCGCCAGCGCAGCGGAACTCGGCGCGCGCCGCGCGGCAAAGGATAGCTTCCGTTAGGCCGTGAACTCATAAATGGATAGGATCGGGATCGTCCGGAGCAGCGTTTTGGCGGTTCCGGGTGCCCGCCGCTGGGCCCTTCGGCCCCCAGCAAGGGTGCACGGAACCGCCAAAACGCTGCTCCGGACGACCGCGAAGCGGCGACGGTGCTTTTGTTGTCTGGCAGCGGCGTGTCGTCGATTGCGATGCGAAGGCATCGCGCACTCCTAACTTCTTGCCAGACAATAAAATCACCGTCGTCACGACCCTATCCATTTATGAGTTCACGGCCTAGGCCGAAACCGCCCGTTGCCCCATACGGCGGCGGCGCATCGCCAACCCGACGCCGCTCATGCCGGCAATCAGCATGGCCCAGGCTGCGGGTTCGGGAACGCCGCCCGTCATCGGCGCGGTGCCGGAGACGATGTTGCCGAAATACTGGTCGGTCAGGTCACCGCCTGTTTCGGTGAAGCTTATCGAGGTGAACGGGCTGGCGGCAATCACGTCGATCCAGGCGACGAGCCCTCCGCCGGTATCGACCAGCGTGAAACCGCCGCTGTCGCCGGTGTTGGTGGTAAGGGTGAAGCTGGTGCCGCTCGAACTGGTCTGGTTCGGCAGCAAGCCAACACCGGTGGCGACGGCAAAACCGATCCGCGACACTGGTGCGGCGAACGTCAGGCCAAAGTTTTCAACGCCGTTGATCGCCAGATCGGGTGTGGCAAGGGCACCTTTATCGAAACCGACGCCATCGAGCCAATTGGTGACATAGAGATTGGCTGCGGCCTGCGCGCCGGTCACGCTGTCGGTGGCGGTGGTGATGCCGATGATCGCCGGCCCGCCGAACACGCCTGTGGTCCAGGTCGCGCCTGGCGCAAAGGCATTGGCCCAGGTCAAAAGCGGTGTTGCCGCGCCAAAGTTGGTGATGCCCGCTGCGACATTGGTGTTGGCGGTGATCGCCAGTGCAGCATGCGCGGCCCGGTCGGGCACAATGATAGTGGCAATCAGACTGGCAGCGATCAGCGTCATGGTTGTAACGGACGTCATCGTGGACCCCAAAGTTCGGGCGGGGAACAGCGCGCAGCACCAATCGCTGCAGCCCAGGCCCTCCCCGCCGGATTGCATCTGCGCTGAATCGGCGCGTTCATCGGGTTCGGGCATCCCCATTTGGGGGTAATTGTCGAAATTTTTTTTAGCGCCTACCGTCACTTGCATGAAGGCGAGGGCAGCCGCGTTTCTTGATCGTTTCCGGCGTGCCGATCGCGACGATGCGTTGTTGCATCTGCTGGTCGATGATTTCGATGGGTTGGCTGCGGCGATGGCCGAGGCCCCCGATGATCTGCTGGCCGCCGCCGATGCCGCTGTGATTGCCGCCGGGCCGCCGGTCGATCTCCACTCTGACAGCTTTGCCTCGGCGGCCTGCGATCGCAATGGCGCCGTGATCATCGCCGAGCCACGGTTCAGCGACTGGCTGGGCGGCCCCGATCCGCTGGCCGCGGTGGTGCGCAAGTGCAGCGACGACCGTCCCAGCGTCTCGACCATCGCCGATGATCACAGCGGTCGCCCGGTCGCGGTGGCTGCGGCGACGCTGGCGATGGCACGGCGCTGGCCGCTGGCAGCTGCCGTCCGCGCTGCGCTCGATCGTGGCGCCGGCGCCTATGCCGTCGTGGCCTTTCGTCCCGATGTGACGGCGTGGGACCAGGCGGCGCGCGCCTATGGCCTCAGCCCGCAGGAAAGCCGGTTGGCGGCGGCGCTGGCGCGGCGGGGGGATCTGCAGCTGGCAGCGCAGGATACCGGCGTCGCCTATGAAACGGCGCGCAAGCTGGTCGGCAATGCGATGCGCAAGGTTGGCGCCTCGCGGCAAACCGATCTGTTGCGGCTGATCCTGTCGGTGGCGGCGGGCGGTGTGCGGGCGCCCGAAGGCGCGATTCGGCTGTTTGCCGATCTGTTTGGCATTTCGCTGCGCCAGGCCGAACTGGCGCGCGCGCTGGCGCATGGCGCGACGCGCGACGGCGCTGCCGCGGCGCTGGGCATTTCCGTGCATGGCGGCAAGGCCGATCTGAAGGTGGTGTTCCAGGCCTGCGGCGTCGCCAATGCCGTCGATCTGGCGCGGCTGGTGGCCGAAGTCGATGCGCTGGTCGGGCTGGCGACGGCGTGCAGTGTCGAGATCGAGCCGCGCGGCGGCGATGCCGAGCCGCTGCGGCTGATCGCCCGGCGATGGGCGCCGGGGCGCATCGCCGTCACCGATCATGGCAGCCGACCCGGCAATGGCCGCGGCCGGCCGCTACTGATGTTCCACACGGCCGTTGGCGCCCGCCACCAGCCGCGCCGATTGATCGCTGCACTACAAGCTGCCGGCTGGCGGCCGATCAGTTTCGATCGTCCCGGCTTTGGCCTGTCGGACATGGCGGGGGATGATCCCTTTGCCGCCGCCGCCGCCGATGCCGGCGATATCCTCGATGCGCTGGAAATCGACCG
>JAAFIT010000080.1 GCA_013298745.1 Sphingomonadales bacterium | reverse complement strand
GGCGAAACCGCGGATGCTGATGACCTGCGAGCGGCCGTTGAGGCGCTGCGTCGTCAGGCCGGGCAGGCGGCTGATCGCGTCGGCGATCGAGTTGTCCGGCAACTTGCCGATGTCTTCGGCCGACACCGATTCAACGATCCGATCCGAAAGCTTCTTGTTTTCAAGGACGGTGCGCAGCGAGCCGCGATAGCCGGTAACGACAATGGTTTCGTCGGATGCCGCCGCAGCAGCCGTGGTGGTCTGTGCCGCCACAGGGCCGGCCACAAACAACAGCGCCGACGAAGCGCCGGACGCGAGCAATAAAGTTCGGAAGGCAGATGGCGTCATGAACGTTCCCCCAGAGGAAAAGACCGGTCGCATGGTTCGCATGTCATCCCGGACAACAACTGCGCCCCTTGTGAATTGCATTGCAGACGCGTGACAATATGCCTGCATCGACGGGCATACGTATTCACGTGGCATTTGCGCCACGGTGCCGGGGCGTATAGGCTCTGCCGCATAACAATGACGCCGAAAACACGGCGACCACAGCGCCTTGGGGGAAGACAAGCGGCTCATGCGACGACCAACGTCGTTCGATATTGCGGCATTGGCGGGGGTGTCCCAGCCGACGGTGTCACGTGCGCTGAGCGGCAGCCCGGCGGTGAGCGAGGCGACGCGGCAACGGGTGTTCGAAGCCGCCGAAGCGCTCAACTACAAGGTCGACAAGAACGCCTCCAATTTGCGGCGCCAGGCGTCGAAGACACTGGCGCTGCTGTTTTTCGAGGACCCGACCCCCGACGACAGCCTGATCAACCCCTTTTACCTGTCGATGCTCGGCTCGATCACCCGCACCTGCGCGCAACGCGGCTATGATCTGCTGATCTCGTTCCAGCAGCTTTCGGGCAACTGGCATGTCGATTACGAGGACAGCCGCAAGGCCGATGGCATCATCCTTTTGGGCTATGGCGACTATCTGCTTTACCGCCCGCGGCTGGAGCAGCTGATCGAACAGGGCACGCATTTCGTCCGCTGGGGCTCGGCGCAGGTGGGGCAATTGGGCACCACGATCGGCAGCGACAATGCCCAGGGCGGGCTCGACGCCACCCGCCACCTGTTGGCGCAAGGCCGACGGCGGATTGCCTTTATCGGGACGGCGTCGCCGCAATATCCCGAGTTTCTGGAACGCTGGCGCGGCTATGCCGCGGCGCTGGCCGAAGCCGGCCTTGCCCCGGATGCCGCGCTTCAGGCGGATGCGATCAGCACGGAAGAGTCCGGCCATGATGCCACCCTGCGGCTGCTACAAGCCGGCATTGCCTTTGATGCGATCTTTGCCGCCAGCGACCTGATCGCCATCGGCGCGATGCGGGCGCTCGGTGAGGCCGGCCGGCTGGTGCCGCGCGCCGTCGCCATCGTCGGTTTTGATGATCTGCCCGCCGCCAGCCTCGCCAGCCCACCGCTGACGACGGTGATGCAGAACCCGCGTCGGGCCGGACAAGTGCTGGTCGAAACGCTGCTGCAACTGATCGAAGGCCAGGACGTCGGCAACGCCGTGCTGCCCGTGCAACTGGTGGTGCGGGGATCGTCCTAAAAGGGCAGCGGCGCCAGATCGGGTTCCACCCATTCCCGACGCGCCTCGACGCTGAACAGTCGTTCGCGGCTCCAGTGCGCCAACAGCCAGTCCGAGCGGCCCAGTGGCGAGGCGATAAGGGCATTGGTGACATCATGCAGCGGCGCATCGGCAGGAAAGCGCGCCAGGTGCGCTACCGTTGCGCGCATCGACGCAACGGTGATCGTTTCGTGATAGCCGCTGCTATCGGTGTTCAGCGTGCCGGTCGCATCATTATAGCTGCGGATAATGGCGCTGATCACTGGCGGCGCGAGCAGCGCCGGGTTGTGCCGCGCCATCCACAGCGAAGCGGCGAAATGCGCCGCGTGCGTCCATTCCGCTTTGGGCAGGCTGCGCGCGATCAGGCCAGTGGCGACATGGTTGATCGCGGCTTCGTCGGTATAGGTGGTCATGAGGTGTCCTTTTTACAAAAAAGGCCCAACCGGCATGAAAAACCCCGCCGATTGGGCGGGGTGCGGTGCGAGACGGGGGTGAACGGACCTAGAAGTTCGGTCCGGATGTCCCGCGCGCGCACGCCGGCGCCGCCAGAAGCTGGCAGGCTTGTTGGGCGAAGGCGCGAGTCGCGGTCATCAGGGGCTGAATAGCAGGGTCGGCGCGCCAATCAACCGCCAGCTCAACCTGCTGCCATGCCGTTCGACCGAATGAACTCGCGATGACGCGGCATTACCGCCGCCGCCTCGCGCATTACCCGCGCCAGCCCGTCGATCAGCCGCGGCGCCTCGACAAAGCGCCTGGCATCGACGAGCGGATCGTACCGCGCCGGCCAATGGCCCTGACCGATATGGACGGCGAGCCATGAGGCATTGAGGAACAGCTCCGGCCCCTCGCTGACGAGCCGGCCGTTGGCGCCGAAATGCGCGATCTTGTGCGCCAGCGTTGCAGGAATCGGCATCGCCGCCGTCTCGCGCCACAGCGGCGCATCGGTGCGGGTGTTGAGGTGATAATGCAGGATGATGAAGTCGCGGATGCGCTCCCATTCCGTCGCGGTCATCGCGTTGAACTCGGCCCGCGCCAGCGCCAGACCCTGCGCGTCGGGAAACAGCGCCAGAAACCGCTGCAGCCCCGATTGCACCAGATGCAGGCTGGTCGATTCGAGCGGCTCCATGAAGCCCGCCGCCAGCCCGATAGCGACACAGTTGTGCGACCATGCCGTCTTGCGCCGCCCGGTCGTGAAGCGCAGCGGGCGCGGATCGGCGAGCGCTTCGCCATCGAGATTGGCGAGCAGTGTCGCCGCGGCTTCATCGTCCGAAATCAGCCGGCTGCAATAGACATAGCCATTGCCGATGCGGTGTTGCAGCGGGATGCGCCACTGCCAGCCTGCGGCGCGTGCCGTCGAACGCGTATAGGGGGTGAAGCCCGCCTCGTCCTTGTGCGCGCAAGGCACCGCCAGCGCGCGGTCGCACGGCAACCAGTGCGTCCAGTCCTCATAGCCCGCCGCCAGCGTTTCCTCGATCAACAGGCCGCGAAAGCCCGAGCAATCGACCCAGAAATCGGCCGCGAGATTCCGGCCATCGGCGAGCGTGACGCTGGCGATATCGCCACTCTCGGCATCGCGCGTCACGCCGGCGATGCGGCCTTCTTGGCGGGTGACGCCACGCGTTTCGGACAGCGTCCGCAGGAAGCGCGCATAGAGCCCGGCGTCGAAATGATAGGCGTAATCGAAAGTCGATTGCACCAGCCGCGGGTCGCGCGTCGGCCGATCAAAGCGATTGTCCTTCGCCGCCATCCACGCCATCGACAGTTCGTCGAGCGGCAGGCGGCTGCCGCGCGCCCGCTCGCGCAGCCAATATTGATACGCCGGCACGCTGTCGAAATCGGCGCCGAAGGTGCCGAAGGGGTGGAAATAGCGGCTGTCCTCAGCGCCCCAGCCGACGAACTCGATGCCCAGTTTGAACGAGCCCTGTGTCGCCCGCATGAATTCCGCCTCGTCGATGCCGAGCGAGGCGTTGAACAGCTTGATCGGCGGGATCGTCGCTTCGCCGACGCCGACCGTGCCGATCTCGTCGGATTCGATCAGGTCGATGCGGACGCTGCCTTGCAAGGCGTTGGACAGCGCCGCCGCCGCCATCCAGCCGGCCGAGCCACCACCGACGATGGCAATGCTTTCGATGCGGCCGTCCTTCACGCCTCGATCCCCTTGGGGATGACATGGCCGATGCGCGGTAGCTGCCGGGTGAGCAGCGGTCCGGTCATCACCGTCGTCACCACCGCCATCACCACCAGCATGGTGAAGACATTCTGCGGCAGAAAGCCGAGATCATAGCCGATGTTGAGGACAATCAGTTCCATCAACGCCCTTGTGTTCATCAACGTGCCAAGGATTGCCGCTTGCTGCGATGAAAAGCCCGAGAGGCGCGCGGCAAAGTAAACGGGGATCATCTTGCCACCAATGGCGAGCGCCAGGATTGCCGCCAGCCAGCCAAGATCATCGACGCCGAGGCCGAGCAAATTGGTGCGCAGACCGGTGAAAGTGAAGAAGATCGGCAGGAAGAACACCAGCACGAACTGGCCGACCTGCACCCGCCACGCCGCCACAAAATCCTTGTGCGCATGAAACACCAGCCCGGCCAGAAAGCCGCCAAAGATGGCGAAGATGCCGAGCTTGAAGGTGCAGATAGCCAGCGCAAAAACGAGGCACAGCGCGACAGCGGTCAGCGTCGGATCGAGCTGATTCTGCTTGACCGGAAAGCGCACGACCAGCCGGGTGACAAGCGGCGCCAGCACCAATTTGGCAAAGGCCGCCAGCGCCACAACGCCGCCGATCTGCAAGCCGAACGCCAAGGGCGAAAACGCTGCCGCTGCCAGCGCCGAAATCGCCGCAAGGATCAGCCAGCCGGCGACATCGTTGAGCGCCGCGGCGGCAATCGCGACAACGCCGAGTTCATCGCGGTTGAGGCCGAACTGGTTGAGGATGCGCCCGAGGATCGGCAGCGCTGTGATCGCCAGCGCATTGCCGATGAACAGACTGTAGATCAGCGGATCGATCGCCGGTGCCAGTGAAGCCGCACTCGCCTGGCCCAGCCCGAAGCCGAGTACGAACGGCACGGTGACCGAGACCAGCGCGATCAACCCGGTGCCGCGCTGGTTGCGCCCCCGCTTCAGATGCGAAAATTCGAAATCCATGCCGATCTGGAACATCAGCAAGGTCAGCCCCAACTGGCTGAGCACGGTGATCGCCGGCTGCGGCTTGGCACCGAACAGCAGCACCGAAATCTCGGGAAAGAAATAGCCGAACAGCGATGGCCCGAGCATCAGGCCGGCGACGATTTCGCCGATGACGCCGGGCTGTCCCATGCGGCGGAAGACGACATTCATCGCACGCGCCGCGCCGATCATGATGATCAACTGCACCAGCACCGAGAACAGCAAGGCCTCGGTGGCATGGACGGACGCGGGTGTTGCGGCGGAAGTCACGCCAGCGTCGCTGCCAGCACCGGCGGCATTCGGCAAGAGGCTGCGAATGTCGCGATGATGGCATAACCCGCGGTCACCACCAGATCGCGCCGGCGGCGGCGATGCTGTATTCGTATGCACCGCCCTGCGCATTGTGGCCGCTGGCAGGCTGACCCGTCGTTGCTAGAGTAGGGACATGATCAGCACTCCCTCCATCGCCCTGATCGGCGCCGGCTGTTCCGGCTTCACCACCGCGAAACGGCTGAAAGACGCCGGATTGCCGTTCGACTGGTTCGAGGCATCGGACCGCATCGGCGGCAACTGGGCGTTCGAAAACCCCAATGGCATGAGTTCGGCCTATCAATCCCTCCACATCGACACATCGAAATGGCGGTTGCAGTTCGAGGAGTTTCCGGTGCCGTCCGACTGGCCGGATTTCCCGCACCACAGCCTGATGGCGCAATATTTCAACGCCTATGTCGATCATTTCGGGCTACGGTCGCTGGTGCAGTTCAGCACGCCGGTCACCGCCGTGCGCCGTGCCGGAAGCGGCTGGGACGTGACCACCCCCAAGGGCACAAGGCACTATCGCCATGTCATCATCGCCAACGGCCATCACTGGTCGCCCAACCGCCCGGTCTGGCCCGGCCACTTCGATGGCACCATCATCCACGCCCATGATTACAAGACGCCGTTCAAGCCGGTCGATACCATCGGCAAACGCGTGCTCGTCGTCGGCATGGGCAACAGCGCCGTCGATATCGCCTCCGAACTCGGCCAGCGCGCCATCACCGAAAAGCTGTGGGTGTCCACCCGCCGCGGTGTTTGGGTGCTGCCCAAGTTTTTGAACGGCAAGCCGGTCGACAAGACGCCACTGCCGGCGTGGATGCCGCTACCCCTGGTGCGCAAGCTCGGCGCCCGCGCCATTGTGAAGGCCATCGGCCGCATGGAAGATTATGGCCTGCCGACGCCCGACCATCAGCCGCTCGAGGCGCACCCCACCGTCAGCGGCGAGTTCCTCACCCGCATGTCGAACGGCGATATCGCCATCAAGCCCGGCATCGAACGGCTCGACGGCCATGACGTGGTGTTCACCGATGGCAGCCGCGAGGCGATCGACATCATCATCACCGCCACCGGCTATAATATCGACTTTCCGTTCCTTGCGCCCGAAGACGCGCGGATCACCGACAATCACATCCCGCTGTTCAAGCGCATGGTGCAGGCCGACCCTGCCCTGCACGGCCTGTGGTTCATGGGGCTGGCGCAGACGCTGCCGACGCTGGTCAACCTCGCCGAGCAGCAATCGAAGCTGCTCGTCGCCTATCTGACCGGCCGCTACGCCCTGCCCGATCCGGCGACGATGGCGCAGGTGATCGCCGATGATGAACGCAAATATCAGGCGCATTATTACGCCAGCCGCCGCCACACCATGCAGGTCAATTTCGAGCCCTATGTCGCCGATCTGATGAAGGAGATGGCGCGCGGTGGCAAACGCCTGGCGAAAGCGGCCTGAGGTCGCGGGGGAAAGATTGGCTCGCGGCGTATGGCGTTGATGCGCTAGTGATTGCGGGTGTTGATGATTTGCCGTTTTTCTTTGCTGGCGCTGCTGGCCTCCACCGCCGCGCTGGGCCAGCCGGCGACGCATGACGATCCGCGCGGGCTGATTCCGCTCAACCCGCCGCCGGTATCGGCGCTGCAGGCACCCTGCGGCGAGGTTCCCGGCCGCGCCCTGTCACTCCCGGATCTTGTCGATATCGCGCTGTGCCGCAATCCGGCGACATCGGCGTCATGGGCCGGAGTGCGTGTCGCGGCGGCACAGATCGGCATCGCCAAGGCCGCCACCCTGCCGAGCGTCAACGCCAGCATCGGCCCGACGCTTTCGAGCAGCAAAAGCTTTCAGGACACCGGGTTCATCGATGCGAACGGCAATCTTGTCGGCGGCAGCAGCGTCCTCACCCAGGTCAACAGCTCGGCGCGACTGGCGGTCAATTATCTGATCTTCGATGGCGGTGCCCGGCGCGCCAATATCGATGCCGCATCGGCGCAGCAGCGCGCGGCGCTGGCCAGCTATGCCGATGCCGCGCAGGGCGTCGTCCTCAACGTCATCACCGCCTACAACAATCTGTCGGCGAACCGCGCCGTCGAGGCCGCCAATCTCGCCAACCTCAGCTTCGCCCGCCTGTCGCGCGATCTCGCCGCGGGGCGCAAGCGTGCCGGCGTCGCCACCGGCGCCGACCAGCTGCAGGCCGAAACCGCCTATTCGCAAGCCGAACTGACGCTGATCCAGACCCGCGGCGCCATTGCCACGGCGGCGGCGCAGCTCGCGGTCGCCATCGGCTTGCCGCCCACCACCAAGCTCGATCTGGCGCCGACAGCGCCGCTCGCCTCGGGTGACAGGTTGAAGCTGGGCGCCGATGCCCTGATCGCCGATGCCGAAAAGCTGCGTCCCGACATTGTCGCCGCCAAAGCCAATGTCGATGCGGCGGCGGCAAATGTGCGCAGCGCGCAATCGGCAGGCCGGCCCAGCCTGTCGGCGACAGCATCGAACACCCTGTCGGCGTTCGATACCACCATCGATCGCAACGTCGCCTCTGCCGGCGTATCGCTCAGCCTGCCGCTGTTTTCAGGGTGGAACACCCGTTACAATATCGCCGCCGCCCGCGCCCGGCTCGAACAACAGACGGCAATCGCCGAACAGACCCGGCAGCAGGCGGGGCTCGATGTCTATTCAAACTATGTCGCGCTCGACAACGCGCTGAGCAGCCTGACGACGGCGCGCGTGCTGGTCGAAAGCGCCTCGCTCTCCGCCGATCTGGCGCAGGGGCGTTACAAGGCCGGCGTCGGCACTTTCGCCGATCTGCTCAATGCCCAGAGCGCGCTGGCCAGCGCTCGCCAGCAGCTGGTGCAGAGCGAATTCAACGTCCGCACCACCAACGCCCAGCTCGCCCGCGCCGTCGGCAGCATCGGGGAGGCCGTCGATGCAACACGCTAACGCTGTTTGCGGTTGGGCGGTGCCAGCCCCCGCCCCCGCCCAACCACCCACATCATTTTCCGCAATGGGTGGTTGGGCGGCGACACAGGCTGTCACCTCGCACTCGGCTCGAACGACCGCTAACGCCCCCATGACCCACCGGAACCTCGCCCCATGACTCGCCGCAGCTGGATCATCCTTGCCGTCATCGCCGCGGCCATTGCCGGCTTCTTCGTATGGAAATGGCTCAACCCGCCGCCGGTCGTCGATCCGTTCAAGACGGTGACGATCGAAAAGGGCGACCTGACCGAGGAAATCACCGCCAATGGCATCATCAACCCGGTGCGGGTGGTGTCGGTCGGCACCCAAGTCTCGGGCACCGTCCAGGCGCTCTATGCCGATTTCAACGATCAGGTGAAGGCCGGGCAGTTGCTGCTGCGGCTTGATCCGGCGCTGTTCACGTCGCGGTTGCAGGCGAGCGAAGCGGCGCTGACCAATGCCCGCGCCAATGCCGCACTGCAGGCCGCCAATGCCCGCCGCGCCGCGCAGCTCGTCAAACAGGATTTCATCAGCCAGCAGGAGTTCGAAACGGCGCAAGCTTCCGCCCGCAGCACGGCCGCGCAAGTGGCACAGGCCGAAGCGCAGATCCGCCAGGACCGCGCCAATCTGGAGTTCAGCGTCATCCGCTCCCCTGTTTCGGGTGTCGTCATCAGCCGCCAAATCGATATCGGCCAAACGGTGGCCGCCAGCTTCAACACCCCGACGCTGTTCCAGATCGCGCGTGATCTCACCCAGATGCAGATCGAAGCCTCGGTGGCCGAAGCCGATATCGCCAAGGTGAAAACCGGCCAGGCGGTGGACTTCACCGTCGATGCCTATGGCGCGCGCAAGTTCCGCGGCACTGTCGATCAGATCCGCCT
>JAAFIT010000008.1:5961-17063 GCA_013298745.1 Sphingomonadales bacterium | reverse complement strand
ATTGGTACGATAAACGGTACATCAGTACCTGTAAAGTTTGAACGCGCTGGTTGGCAGCCGATGATCGAAGGTTTATCTGAGCGTTGGCACTCCTCTGGTGGCAAAATTTCTGATGACTTCAAGACACACGCAGCAACTCACGCCGGGCTCGGATCGGCAAAAGGCGTTGCTCGCCGAGCTTGAGGCCATGTTCTTTGCCAATGGCTTCCGCAACATCACGGTCGACGAGCTTGCATCGCGCCTCAAATGCTCGAAACGGACCTTGTACGAGATTGCGCCGAGCAAACAGGAAATGTTCATTCTGGTGATCGAATCCTGGCTCGAGCGGATTCGTCACCTCGGTTGGCAGGGTGCGCTTCAGCACGATGACCCCGAGCAGCGAATGATGGCGTATCTCGAGCCCGGCGTCGTCGAGTCGCGACCAGCAAGCCGGCAATTCCTCGCAGATCTGCAAAGCTACCGTCCTGCACTGGCTTTGCTGGAAGCGCATCAAACCCAGCGGACGAACGTCCTGATGGAGATCATCGAGGATGGCATCCGCCGCGGCAAGTTCAAGCCTTTCCACTCGGCGCTGGTGGCGGAGATCTTCCTCGCGGCGGTCAACCGGATCAACGAGCCATCGATGCTTGAACGCACAGGCGTCGGGTTCAGCCAGGCGTTCGATGAACTGTTTCGGATCCTCACGACAGGTCTGTTCCAGAACCCGGGTAACTGACCGGTGCCATCAAGATTTCAGGAATGCGACGATCTCGGTCACGGCCTGGTCGGCCTCGGGGATTCCCGCCAATAACGCGAATACATGTGGCGCCTCGTCCTCGACGATGACGTTCACTTTCGTCCCTGCGGCTTCTGCCTGCCCGGCATAGCGTAGCGTGTCGTCGCGTAGCACTTCGGTGCTGCCGACAATGAAGAGACTATCCGGCAACTGCATAGGCTCATCCCAGAACGGGGATGCAACCGGCTGCGCCGGATTGGCACCTTGCAGATAGTGAATAGCCTTGTGGATCACCGCCTGCGGCCCGAACATCGGATCAGCTTCGGCGTTGGTCACGTGCGACTGCCCGGTCATTGCCAGGTCAGTCAGGACTGACAGGCAGACAAGCTTATCGGGCAGTCGCTGCCCCTCGCGCTTGAACTTGGCGCAAGCACATAGAACCAGCGCGCCGGCGGACGAATCACACATCACGAACACGGGGCCGGTCTCTTCAGCCAAGATCACCCGAAGTGCATTGGCGACATCATCGTGCGCTGCAGGGAAGGGGTGCTCAGGCGCCAGGCGGTGCTGCAGCAGGACGCCGCGAACGTCAGCCGCATCGCAGACCCGATCGAGCAAACTGCGATGGGCATCGCCACCCGGAAAGCAAAACCCGCCCCCGGGAACGTAGACGAGCAGTGCTGGGCCTTTCACCCGGCGCAGTTCAAGCATGGCATGGCCCAATTCCCGGCATTCGGCACTGGGCCCGGTTGTCTCGAATGATGCCAGCATCCGTCGCATTTCGATCGGATCATAGTCGCTGTTGAGCATGGCGCGCCGGGTCTGGCGCACCTCTGCATTGAAGGCTGACATGGCTTGGCTCGGCATTGCTTGACCTCTTATTGGTACTAATGTACCTAATCGAGTACCGCATAACAATGAGTCGTTCAATACGACGGGCATGAGGGGGGATAGAATGACGGTGTCAGGTATCGCAAAATCACGTCGGTTGTACGGATGGCTTATGTCCGGTGCCGCGGTGACAATGCTCTCATCGCAATCTGCATGGGCTCAGCAAAAGACTGCCGATGCCCCCATCGTTGCTGATCAAGCTGGCGTCTCGGAGATTGTCGTCACGGCCCGCAAGCAATCTGAATCGCTGCAGAGCGTGCCCATTTCGATCTTCGCCGTCTCGGGCAGGGACCTGGAAAAGGCGGGCTACACCGAACTCAACAACATCTCGCGGCTAAGCAGCAACGTATTCTTCGAAGCGGCCGATCGCTCCAAACCGCAGATCTATATTCGCGGCATCGGCACCCGGTCCTATGACGCCGGCAGCGACTCATCCGTCGGTGTGTTCGTCGATGGCGTGCATCTCGGTCGGTTCGGCGCGCTCGACATGGATTTGCTCGATATCGAGCGGGTCGAGGTCCTGCGTGGGCCGCAAGGCTCACTTTACGGCCGCAACACGATCGGCGGTGCGATTTCCGTTGTCACGCGCGATCCTTCCTCCACTCTGAAGGCGGGGCTCACCGGCGAGCTTGGCGCGAGTGATGTCAAAGGCGATTGGCTTTACGCCCTTGGTGCTTCAGTCAGTGGTCCAATTGCTGGTGATGGTGTTCGTGGGTCACTGTCCGTCGCCCGGCGCTATCGGGCCGGCTACCAGCCTGTCAGCGTTGCCGATATCCGCGGCGGCAGCGAAGACACCTGGACCGGGCGCGGAAAGTTGCTGGTCGACATTGGCGATGCCACATTGCGGCTGTCTGCAGACTATTCGCATTTTGATGGCCCGCCGCTTGTCCTCGTTCCGAACGGACTCGGTGGCGCGGCCAACGATCCAGGCCCTCTCGCTCCGGGCTATGTGACACCGGCCGAACCCAGTGATCCCTATCGTCTGTCGATGGACACTCAGGGTGCCGGCATCATCAAAGAAACCTATGGCGGTTCGGCGCAGCTAAACGTGCCATTCGGTTCATTTGAACTGGTTTCGATCACGGCGCTACGCAAGCTGAAGCTCGACGAACGCACCGACCTCGATGGCACGACACTGCCGTTCCAGGTCTATCTGGCACATGAGGATGGCAAGCAGTTCTCGCAGGAGCTGCGGCTGAATTACCAGTCTGGCAATGTGAAGGCGCTCGTTGGCGCATATTATTCCAGGGAGGATGTCAGTCGGACCGAAACGATCGATTTTGGCCCCGCTTCGCTGCTCAGTTTCTTCGTGCAACCGGCACCGCTGAGCTGGGATTTCGGCCTCGATCTTGAAGCCAAGGCCAGCGCTGTGTTCGGCCAGATCCAGTGGGAAATGATCGATAAGCTCTCGCTGACGTTGGGCGGACGCTACAGCTGGGACAAGAAGGATGTCGTCTACGATACCCGGTCCACCATTCCCTTTATCGTGACGAATTTCACCACGCCGCTTTCACGCAAATGGGAATCCTTCGATCCTTCGGTGTCGCTCAGTTACAAATTCACTGACGATGTGATGGGTTATGTCTCTTACACGTCCGGGTTCAAATCGGGGGCATTCCAGTTCATCGCCATTTCGCAGTCCGTCGCCGAGCAGGTCGCCGATCCGGAATCGGTCGATTCCTACGAGGTGGGGGTGCGCACGACCCTGTTTGATCGCCACCTGCGCCTCAACGCCACTTTGTTCAGCATGGACTATCGCAACCTGCAGCAACTGCGTCTGGTCCCGATCGGCGGCGGCGCCACCCAGGTCTTGATCACCAATGCCGCCAATAGCCGCGTCCGCGGCTTCGAAATGGAAGGCCGCGCCGTCTTCAACAGCAATTGGTCGCTCGATTTCAGCTATGGCTATTTGGATGCCAAGTTCAAAGACTATGTCTTCAGCGATACGCTCGATTTCAGCGGCAACCGCATGCAGCGTGCGCCGAAGCACAGCTTGTCGCTCGGAGCCAATTTCGAGACCATGACAGGCTGGGGCGACCTGACGAGCCGGATTGGTTATGCTTATCGCAGCTCGATTTATTTCGAGGCGGACAACAACGAGGTCGATCCGGAATCGAGCGAACCTGCCCTCGGACTCTGGGACGCTTCGATCAATTTGAAGACCGGAAACTGGACGCTTGGTCTTTGGGCGCACAATCTCACCGATCGCCGCTATCGTCGTCAGGTCCTGAACAGCACCGGCAACGCCCAGCGCGGAATCTGGGCCGAGCCGAGAACCTTTGGAGCCCGCGTCGCCTATAACTTCTGAAAGGTTCGAACGTGAAACTGGCAACCTTTACGACGGATCAAGACCCCCAGCCGCGTGTTGGCGTGGTGACGCTCAAAGACAGCGCGATTGTCGATGTCGCCCTCGCGCTCGCCGGCGCCAAGCTGGATCTGCGGATCGCAGCATCAATGCAGGATGTGATCGAAGGCGGTGTGTCGGGCCTCGCCAAGATCCGCACCGCGGTCGCAGCCTATTCAGGCGAACCACTGCCGCTTGGTGCGGTCAAGCTGCTCGCGCCGCTGCCGCGTCCGGTTCAGATGCGGGATTGCATGTGTTTCGAGGAACATCTTGTCGGCTCCTCGCTTGCCGCCATGCGATTCAGCGGACAGACCGAGCCGTCCGAGCGTTCCAAACGGATGCAGGAAGTCTTCAATGTCCGGCCAATTTACTACAAGGCCAATCGCCTTGCCGTGACTGGCCCTGACACCGAAGTGCACTGGCCGGCCTATTCAAAAGTCATGGATTACGAGCTCGAGATGGGCTGCGTGATTGGTACCACCGGGCGCGATATCAGCCGCGAGAACGCGCGTTCGCACATTTTCGGGTTCACGATCTTCAACGATTTCAGCGCTCGCGACACGCAGGGCATGGAGATGGAAAGCGGGCTCGGTCCATCGAAGTCCAAGGACTTCGATGGCGCCAACGCCTTGGGGCCCTGGATCGTGACGATCGACGAGTTCTATCCCGATGATGCGGCCATGACTGTACGTGTCAACGGCGAGGTCCGCTCGGTCGGCAACAGCAGTTCAATGACTGTCAAGTTCGAGGATCTGATTGCGTTCATCAGCACCTCGGAAACCCTTCACGCCGGAGAAATCCTGGGGTCGGGCACCGTTGGCGGCGGCTGCGGGCTGGAAGCTGGCAAACTGCTTGAAGACGGCGATGTGATCGAACTCGAAATCGCGGGAATTGGGGTGCTGCGCAACAGGGTGTTGGCGGCCAAGAAGGGGAACAACGCATGACTGACAGTCTGACCGCTCGGCTTGATGCTCTGGAAGCCGAACTCACCACCTTGCGCGACAAGGAAGCCATCCGCGAGGTCATCCACCGCTATTGCCGCGGTGCTGACCGCTGTGATCTTCAGGCGTTCAAGGACTGCTATTGGGAGGACGGTTACGACGATCACGGCTTCTACGGTGGCGATGGCAAAGCGTTCGGCGAGTATGTGATTCCAATCCTTAAGCAGGCCGAAGCCAGCATCCATGCCATCACCAACACGATCATCGATTTGACGGGTGACCGTGCCTTCTGCGAGAGCCAGTGGTCGGTCGTTCATCGTCTGAAGAAGCCGGACGGCGACTTTCTCGATTACTGGCACCAGGGCCGCTATCTCGACATTTTCGAGAAGCGCGGCGGGGAATGGCGCATCCTGTGTCGGACGATCGTCGGCGATATGGACCGGCTGCTCCGCACCAAGGACATGCGTGCGTTCATGGGCGAAGGCGAACCGGCCAGCGACAATAACCGCAACCTTCGGGGCGGCCGCAAGCCCAACGATCCGGTCTTCGCGGGCTTTGATCTGCAGAAGCTGGTCCATGACCGCACGCCTATCGAGGATCTCTGGAGCCCCTTCTACGCGCTTGACCAGATCCTCTGAGCCATGCCTGGCAAGACCGTCTACATCGTCGGTGTCGGCATGACGAAGTTTGGCATTGAACTGACGCGGACGGTCAAGGATCTGACAAGGCAGGCCGTCAACGAGGCGCTTGCGGATGCGAATTGCGCGGCCTCGCAGATCGAGGCCGCGTGGTTTGCCAATACCAGCCAGGGCGCGCTGGAGGGGCAGCACATGATCCGGGGGCAGGCGGCGCTGCGTCCACTCGGCTTTGCGGGCATTCCCATTGCCAATGTGGAGAATGCCTGCGCCAGCGCGTCGACAGCGTTGTTCGAGGCCGCGAACTATCTGCGATCCGGTGCTGCTGATATCGTTATGGCGGTCGGTTCTGAAAAACTTTCGCATATTGATCGCAATCGCTCGCTTGGCGTTTTCGATGCTGGCTGGGATGTTGCGCTGGCAGATCAGAGCCGTGCCGCACTGCTGGCGCTCGGCGGCATGGATGACGCGGCGTTACCCCCTCCGGCAGCGCGACGCAGCGTGTTCATGGACATTTATGCCGCCTTCGCCCGCCAGCATATGCGACTCTATGGTTCAACGGCCGAACAGTTTGCCGCCGTTGCAGCAAAGAACCACGCCCATTCCGTTCACAACGAACGTGCCCAATATCGCCGGCCCCATTCAATCGACGAAATCCTCGCCGACCGGCCGATCGTCTGGCCTCTTACGCTGCCGATGTGCGCCCCGGTTAGCGACGGCGGGGCCGCAGCGATTCTCTGTACGGAGGCAGGCCTTCGCAAACTAGGTTCGCGTTCCCGTGCGGTTGAGCTTCGCGCCTGTGTTCTGGGTACGTCCGTCGATCGGCATCCCGACGATCTCGAACGACACATCGGTCGCGTGACCGCGCTCAAGGCCTTCGAAGTCGCAGCAACCGGCCCTGAGGATATAGATGTAGCCGAAGTCCATGACGCAACGGCTGTCGGCGAAGTCATCCAGGTTGAAAATCTTGGGCTTTGCCCACGCGGGCTTGGTGGTGAGGTCGCACTTCGTGGCCAAACCTCGCTCGGCGGCCGCACACCTGTCAATCCGTCGGGCGGGCTTGAAAGCAAGGGCCACCCGATTGGTGCGACTGGACTGGCGCAGATTTTCGAGCTGGTGACGCAACTGCGCGGAGAGGCGGGAATGCGACAGGTTTCCGAGCCACGAATTGCCGTTGCCGAGAACGGCGGAGGTCTATGGGGTGTCGAAGAGGCTGTCTGCGTGATCTCGGTGCTGTCCCGTTAACGCTGATGCGCACGAAACTTCCGGATTTCAAATGCGTCGATCGTTGGCGGGTCGCAACGCCGCTAATTCGGAAGCTGTCATTGTATAGCGACTCCAGCTTGGTCGTTCGAACAGCCTGAAGTTTCCTGTTTGGCGTCCCCTTGCGGACAAGAGCTTAGCGACAACAACGACTGATATTTTCTGTCCGTGCTCAAGTTCTGTTCGTCAGCGCATTCTTACCCGCGAAGGCTTGCGATCTCAATTCGTCGGAAAGCCTCGCTTTTCGAGCAGCGCCTTCACTTCGGGATCACGCCCGCGGAAGCGCCGGAAGGCTTCACCTCGATCAGGGAAGTTTCCCGTTGCGAGTACTTCGGCCTTGTAGCGCGCGGCGATCGCCGGGTCCCACGGCGTCTTCGATTCGGTGAAGGCCGCCCAGGTGTCGGCGTCCATCACTTCCGACCAGAGATACGAATAATAGCCCGCCGAATAGGCATCGGACTGGAACAGGTGGCCGAAATGCGGCAGCCGGTGGCGCATAACGAGCTGCGCCGGCATGCCGAGCTTGGTCAGAGTATCGCGCTCGAACGCATCAGGATCGACGATGCCTCCGGGCAACGTGTGCAGCGCCATGTCGACCAGGGCGCTCGACAGACCTTCGGTGGTGGCAAAGCCCTGGTTGAACTTGTCGCTGGCCTCGATCTTTGCGATCAGCGCCGTGGGCATGGCGGCGCCTGTCTTGTAATGGCGCGCGAACTTGTCGAGCACCTCGGGCGTCAGCACCCAATGCTCGTTGAACTGGCTGGGATATTCAACAAAGTCGCGCGGCGTCCCGCCAAGACCGGGGTAGCGCACCTGCGAGCTGAGCGCGTGCAGGGCATGACCGAACTCGTGGAATAGCGTTCGTGCATCGGCGAGCGAGATCAGCACCGACTCGCCCGGCGCCGCCTCGGTGAAGTTGTTGTTGTTCGATGACAGCACCGTAACCGGGCCATCGAAGCTAGAAGGCGAGCGATAGCTGGTGGCCCAGGCCCCCGAGCGCTTGCCGGCGCGAGCGAAATCGTCGCGATAGAACAGGCCGACAAAACCGCGTTTGCCGTCGCGGACTTCCCAGACCCGGACAGTCGGCGCGAAGACCGGCACCTTGCCGGTCACCTCGGTAAACGTGAAGCCATAGAGTTTTCCGGCCGCCCAATAGGAGGCCTCGATCATGTTCTCTAGGGCGAAATAGGGCTTCAGCTCGGCCTGATCGAGGTCGTAGCGCGCCTTGCGCACCTTCTCGGCGTAAAAGCGATAATCCCAGGGGGCGATGGTGATCCCCGCCTTTTCGGCATCGGCGATCTTCTGCATGTCTGCCACTTCCTCGCCGACGCGGGCGATCGCGGCGGGCCAGACGCGCATCATCAGCGCGGTCGCGGCGGCCGGGGTCTTCGCCATCGTGTCCTGCATCCGCCAATCGGCATGGGTGGCAAAACCGAGCAGCTTGGCGCGCTCGGCCCGCAGCCGGACGATATCGGCGATCAGCGCATTGGTGTCATTGGCATCACCATTGTCGCCGCGGGCGACGAACTTCTTCCACACGGTTTCGCGAAGGCGCCGATCAGTGGCGAAGGTGAGCAGCGGATCGACCGCCGAGCGTGTGTTCACGATGAAAAACTTGTCCGGGGCGCCATTGCGCGCCGCCGCGGCGCGATAGGCAGCGATATTGGCCGCCGGCATCCCCGCCAGCGCAGCCTCGCTGTCCACCACCGTCCAGCTGTTCTCGTCCGCCAGCAGCCGCGCCGAAAAATCAGCAAACAGGGTCGCCAGCTGCTGATTGAGCGCGCCGAGTTTGGCCTTGCCGGCATCGTCGAGCCCCGCGCCCGAGCGGGCAAGACGATCGCGATAGCGCTGCGCCAGTCGCAACTGCTCGGGCGTCATCTTGCCAGGATCGGCGAGGACGGCGTTCATCCGTTCGAACAGTCGCTTGTCGAAATTGATGGCGTCGGCGGCGGCGGAAAGCCGCGGCGCCCAGCGCTTGTCGAGGGCCTGCCATTCGGCATTGCTGACATTGGCGGTCATTACGCCGAAGATGCGGCCGTTGCGATCGAGCTGTTTGCCCGAGCGCTCCAGCGCCACAATGGTGTTGTCGAAGGTCGCCGGCGCCGGGTTGGCGACGATGGCAGCGATGTCGGCCTGCTGCGCCTTGATGCCAGCCTCGAAGGCAGCATCGAACAGCTTAGGGTCGGCCTTGTCGAACGGTGGGAGGCCATCGTAGGGGCCAGTCCATTGCCACAAAACCGAAGCTTCAGTCACGGTTGCGGCCATGGCCGGCGCTGCAATCAACGCCGCACAGACGGCAGCCAGCACAATTCTCATAACAAAATCCCGCCGCTTTCGCCTCGCGAGGCTGTGAACGGCCATGGCGTAACTGTTTGCAAATCACCTAGCAAGTGACCTGGGGAGACGCGAAGGTGTGACCTGCGTGCCGCCCGGCGGGGTTTCAGAAATCTGAGATACAGCTCAATCGTGAAATAAAAGCATGCTTGCCGTGGGTGAACTGCACGGCGATGTTATAGCTACCCTTGATATCATCGGTAATCAGACCCGGTGGCGCGAGAATGGCTGTCGCGTCAGCCACCGGCCTTTCGCGCGCGGATCGTTGCGATGGGCAAGCTGGTCACGCTCGCGACTGGCGCGCCGCTGTTTCATATCGGGGACAGTCCGGGTGGCGTTTACGGTATTGTAGCGGGCGGGATCGCCGTGCTGGGCGGGACGCATTGGCATTCGCCGGCGCTTGCCCACATCGAGCGGGCAGGGGACTGGTTCGGGCATGGGCCGGTTCTCGGTGGCGGCGAGCGGATCCTCAGCTTTCAGGCCTTTGAACCAAGCCTGTTGCTGCACCTGTCACTCGACCAGTTGCGACCGCAGATTCAGACTGACCCCGATTTCGCGGCACGGATGGCCCAGATGGCCAATTCTAGCACCGAAACGGTGATCTGGATGGCGCGGGATCTACTGATCAGGGACTCCGGGCGTCGTCTGGCGGCCGTACTGCTGCGCGTCACGGCGATGGGCAAGGTGCCGCCATCCGATTCCCTTGGCTATGCTATCACCCAGGCCGAACTGGGCGAAATGGCGAACATCTCGCGGCACCAGGTCAACCGAATATTCGGTGTTCTGCAACGGGCAGGGCTTGTCGAAGTCGGCTACAATCGCGTGCGGTTGATTGATGTCGAAGGGTTGATGGCGTTCGCGTACAAGGACCATTGAAGATCGCGCATTCGCTTTCGGCGGAGTTCGCCTAACCTCAGCGTTTCGGCCAACTCCCTTGAGTATCCATTCAAACGTCCCCTTGCGGACGTCGTCGGCATGGCGGCTTCCGACCCACTTTGAGCCGTTCCCCGGTTGGTGTGTGAACGGCAGCTATAGGAGAAGAGGATGTCTTTGGCGGCGTTCACGAGGCCGTTTCGGTTGCGGCGTAGAGAGCCCGCATTGTGGCGATATCAGCATCCAGCCTCGGGCTGTTTGGCCGGTCGATACGCCATAGGCGTTCGGCCTGAACTGATCCCCAATTCAGACGGCGCGCTGTCTCGATATGCTCGCGGGCCGCGTCCTGCTCGCCCAACTGAAGGCAACAAATCGCCTTTCCAACATGGCTCATCCCGAATGACGGAAGCTGGCGCAGGCTTTCTTCGAGGGCCGCGTTCGCTTCCACCCACCCTTCCAACTCGCGATAGGCGAGGGATTGCCAATATTTCACCACCCACATCAGATGCCAGCCAGGGCCTAGCCGTTCTGCCGTCTTCAGGTGCGACAGCGCCTCCTCCTGACGGTTGAGTTTTATGCAAACGCCGCCATGAAAAAAGTGCAGCATCCCACTACCTGGTGCCTTGCGGACAGCGCGCATGGTGTGGCGCTCGCCTCCCTCAGGATATCCGACATAGCAGAGCGCAAGCCCAACGAAGCTGAGAACCACCGCGTCGTCTGGCGAAAGCCCAAGGGCGTTTTCCGCGATGGCGCGGATGGACTGCACCTCTGCCGGATCGTCCGGGTTGGCAAGGTAGGCGTTGGCAAGGGCGTGGGCGAGCGCAGCATGTGCTGGTGCGTAGTTCGGTGCGATGGTGACGGCTCGCCGGGCCTCCTCGATGGCGTCCACCCTCGCGGAGTCATCCCACTGGCGATAAGCGGACAGACTTCGCACCACCGCCTCCCAGGCGGTGATGTCGCTGGGCTTTCTCAATGCTCGCTCTACCTCAATACTGTAGACCTGCGCATCCAGGCTGGCGGCGATGTCCGTAACCAATTCTTCCTGAAGCTCGGCCAGTTCCGACAAGGGACGGTCGAATTTTCCAGTCCACATGACCGCGCCGGTT
>JAAFIT010000008.1:0-5951 GCA_013298745.1 Sphingomonadales bacterium | reverse complement strand
GCAAATTGCCGCCCACCCGTCGGACATTGCCTTCCAGAAGATAGCGCACCCCCAGTTGTCGCCCCAAGGCCGGCAGATCGGTGATGGCCGCTCGGTTCAGATTTGACGTGGTTGTCGCGCCCAGCACGCGGACATTGACGCCTTGCGATAGCGCCGAGATGATATCCTCCACCATGCCCTCAGCGAACACCTCGTCTTCGGCAAGGCCGGAGCGGTTGGTGAAGGGCAGCACCGCCAGCGATGGGGCGGAGCCGCTCTGGCCGGGCTTGAGGGTTTCTTCGACGGTGGGCGGCTCGGCCGTTGTCGCTGGGGTTTGAGGGATGGGCGGAGCCGCCTTTGCCGCCATCCGCCGCACGTCATCCAGAAACGCCAGCCACGCCTTGTCCGCAACGTCGCCGCGCCAGTGCGATAGCTCAGCGGTCTGGGTCAGTTCGAACATGATCGGGCGTTCGCAGGGCTCGATGGTCACCGGCACCAATGTCTTGCAGCGATCGGCAATGGTGGCTTCGGCCCGCACCCAGCGCGAGACGACCGAGCGCGGCGACCAGAGCACCACCACCGCCTTGGCGGCGCGCAGGGCGGCTTCCGTGACCTCGTCATAGGCCTCGCCGGAACGGAGCGCCGTATCCCACCACACGCTCAGGCCGGCAGCGGCGAACGCATCTGCAAACAGCTTCGCGCGCGCCTGGTCCTCGCGGTTGTAGGACAGGAAGATGTCTGTCAAATTCACCCCGGTGATTTGGTGACCAAGTGGTTACACCGGGGTGTCACAACGGTCGAGCGCATAGTTCCCGCTACGACGCTGCTGGACAGCGCTCGAACAGGCCGAACGAAATGGCCGACTTCGGGAACATCGACCCCCCAAACCTCCCCATGCGGACACCACAGGCACGGCTGCTGTCGACCCACTTGTCGCCGTCAACGGTCCTGATTGCGAATGTCCAAGCGACATTCCGCAGGCTGGCAGGCCGCTATGGTGCCGTCTTGCGGCTCGCATCGCGGATGGCGCGGAATTCGCTGCTGGGCAGCCAGTTTGGCCAATCCTTGCGGTTGGCAAGATCGAGGCTGAAATCACGGAACATGTCCAGATCCTGCAAAGCGCCAGCCCAATCCCAGTCGTCTGAATATTCGTCAGAAGGTGTGTGATACTGTTTGGCGACATAATTCGCCTGCGCGGCCAGACCAAAGCCCGGCGGCTTGCCGATCACCTCGCCACCGCCTCGGCCAAAAAGCATCGGCACGCCGCGCCGGGCAAGGCTGAAATGATCAGACCGGAAATAAAAGCCATTTTGCGGTGTGTCTTCGGGAAGGATGCGGCGCCCCTGCGCAGTGGCCAGCCGCGTGGCAATCGCTTCAAGCTCCGATTGACCGGCGCCGATGATCGTGAAGCCATCCATTTTGCCGAAAACGTTGAGGACATCCATGTTGACCCCGCCAACCGTCTTCGCCAGCGGAAAGACCGGGTTGCGGGCATAATATTCCGACCCAAGCAACCCGGCTTCCTCGCCGGTCACGGCCAGAAACGCTATCGAACGCTCGGGGCGCGGCCCTTTCATGACATCGGCGGCGATCGCGAGCAGGCCGGCGGTGCCGATCGCGTCGTCAAGCGCCCCGTTGCAGATGTCATCACCGCTGGCATCGGGGGTGCAACGGCCAATATGGTCCCAATGCGCAGTCACCAGCACAGTTTCATCGGGCCGCTTGGCTCCGGGGATGATGCCGACGACATTCTTCGAGTTCGAGCGAGCAATCGTGTTTTCAAGCTTCGTCGATGCCGTCAGCCCGGTTTCGACCGCGCGAAAGCCGCGCTGCCCGGCAGCCTTTTCAAGCGCCAGCAGATCAAGCCCCGCTGACGCGAACAATCGCTTTGCCGCATCAAGGCTGAGCCATCCTTCGACGGCGAGGCGGCCCATCCCCTTGTCGGGGGAATCAAGATCCACCTGCGGCCCGGTCCAGGTTGAAGTCACCACCGAATAGGGCCATGCCGCCGGCACTTCCTGGTGGATGATGATAGCGGCAGCAGCGCCCTGTCGCACCGCTTCCTCGAACTTCAGGATGTAGCGGCCGTAATAGGTCTGTTCTTTGCCATTGAACGGCCCGGCATCCTTGCCGCTGGTTGGCGCCCACCAGTCCGCATCATTGACCAGCATGACCACGGTCTTGCCGCGCACGTCCATGCCTTCATAATCGTTCCAATCGCGATCAGGCGCGTTGATACCATAGCCGATGAAGACGATCGGCGAATTTACCAGCGCCTGCTCTGCCGTCTGGCGCTTGGTCCAGACGACCTGATCGGGGCCATAAGCGAGGGTCATCGGCGCTTTACCACCCGCGATCTGCAATGGTGTCGGTGCGGTGGTGATCGACACCGTTGGCACGTCCTGCGTCCACTGGCCGTTGTTGCCGGGCTTCAGGCCGATTTCGGTCATCCGCTTGACGAGATAGTCGATTGTCTTTGTCTCGCCCGGGCTACCCGGTTCCCGGCCTTCAAACGCGTCGGATGCCAGAACCTTGGTATCGGTCTTCAACTGTTCGATGGGAATGGCCGCTGCGGGGACTGCCGTGGACAGCAGTATCAGGGAGAGAAGCGTCTTCATGTGCTCAACTTTCCAGCCAAAGGTCCGCGAGCGTGCCAAGCCAATTTGTCGCGCGCGCCTCGTTATTGCCGTACGATAGCGGAGTCCTTTGCCGCGGATGTTAGCCAGGCGACAATTCTGTCGACCAAGTTGCTGTATCCCTTTGCTCCTGAACACTAGCGGGCAATTTGCACCGCGCGAAAAGGGGGGAGCAGCAAATGCCTCGGGGGCTGTCAGCGAAGATCATTGCGACTGTATCGCTTCTGACCAGCAGTGGCGCGTATGCGCAGTCAGCCAATCGGATCTGGTCCGGAGGCCCCATTCTAACCATGGACGACAAGGCCATGCGCGCCGAAGCCATTGCCGAAAGCGATGGCAAGATCGTTGCGGTCGGATCACGCGCCGATGTGATGAAACTGAAGGGCCCCAAGACCGAGATCATCGATCTGAAAGGCCGCACGCTGCTGCCCGGCTTCATCGATCCGCACGGGCATATGGTGGTCGGCGGCCTGCAGGCGCTGTCGGCCAATCTGCTGGCACCGCCCGATGGCAAGGTCACCGATATTCCCGCTCTGCTCCAGACTCTGCGCGACTGGATCGCCGCTAACAAGACGGCAGTGGACAAGACGCAGTTGATCGTCGGTTTCGGCTATGATCAGGCGACGCTGAAGGAACATCGCCCGCCGACAAAGGAAGAGCTCGACACTGTGTCGAAGGACATACCGATCTTGCTCGTGCACCAGTCGGCGCATTTCGGCGCGCTCAATTCCAAGGCGCTGGAAATTGCCGGGATCACCGCCGAAACCAAGGATCCGCCAGGCGGCGTCATCCAGCGCAAGGAAGGCAGTCAGGAGCCCAACGGCGTTCTGGAGGAACTGGCCTGGGCCAATGCCGCGCTCAAGATGCTGCCGCGCGTCGGTGCCAACGGCATGGAAGTGTTCGCGCGCGAAGGGGCGAAGATGTGGGCACGGTATGGCTATACCACCGCCGAGGAGGGCAAGTCGATCCCGCAGGTCGCGGACCTGCTGAAAAGCGTCGCCGACAAGGGTGGCTTCGACATCGATGTGGTGACCTACGTCGACGCCCTGTCCGACCGCAATTACATTGTTGCCAACCAGAGCCGCACCTATACCAACCGCTTCCGCGTAGGCGGCGCCAAGCTGACCATCGACGGCGCGCTCCAGGGCTTCACCGGCTGGCGCGATCGACCCTACTATAATCCGGTCGGCAACTTCCCAAAGGGCTATTCGGGCTATCCGTCGGCGACTGCCGAACAGGTGTTCGATTCGGTGGAGTGGGCGGCGAAGAACAAGGTCCAGATCATTGTTCACGCCAATGGCGAGCGCGCTTCCGATATGTTGATCGCGGCTCACACCGCCACCCAGGCGCGGAATCCTGAGGCGCAGGCGCTGCGCCCGGTGCTGATCCATGGGCAGGCGCAGCGTGAGGACCAGGTCGAGAGCTACAAGCGATTGGGCGTTATCCCCTCGTTGTTCCCGATGCACACCTTTTACTGGGGTGACTGGCACCTCGAACATGTCTTCGGGCCGGTCGATGCCCAGAACATCTCGCCGGCGGGATGGGTTCGCAAGCGGGGCATGATCTTCACCACCCACCACGACGCTCCCGTCGCTTTCCCGGATTCGATGCGGGTGCTGGATGCAACCGTGACCCGCGAGGCCCGCGGCTCTGGCCGCGTGCTGGGGCCCGAGCATCGGGTGGACGTGCTCACCGCCTTGAAGGCAATGACGATCTGGGCCGCCTACCAGAAGTTCGAAGACGGCACGAAGGGCAGCCTCGAACCCGGCAAGCTCGCCGATTTCGCCATCTTGTCGCGCGATCCGACCACTGGCGATCCGCGCACCATCGATACCATCAAGGTCACCGAGACGGTCAAGGAAGGCAAGACCATCTTCCGGCTGCCCGCCGCCAAGGTCGCCATGGCGCCACCGCCTAATATCGCGCCGCTGCTCAGGGTACTGGCATCGGGGGTCGATGGCCATGCCCATGCCGATGGCGACGAATGTGCCGGTGATGCCGGCGCGGCGCTGGCGCGGATGATGTCTGGCGCCACGGCGGGTCCGGCAGGCCGATAAGAACGGAAGGGGGGGATAGCATGACAACGAGACGACTTGGTACCGCCTTCCTCGGCATGTTGACGGCCATGGCCGCCGCGATGCCGGCTCATGCCGTGCTGCCGGCTGACCTCGCGACGCAAGCGCGCGCCGCGATCGAAGCCGATACGCCGCGGTTGACCGCTATGTTCAAGGACATCCACCAGAACCCCGAACTTGGCTTCATGGAAAAGCGCACCGCCGCCATTGTTGCCAGGGAACTGAAGGCGTTGGGCTTTACCGTCACGACCGGTATCGGCGGCACCGGCGTCGTCGGCGTGCTGAAGAACGGCGACGGCCCGGTCGTCATGTACCGCGCCGACATGGATGCCAATGCCGTCGAGGAAGCGACCGGTCTGCCCTGGGCGTCGAAGGTGCGCGTCAAGCGGGCGGACGGCGCCGAGGTGCCGGTGGCGCATCTGTGCGGCCATGACGCGCATGTCACCTGGATGCTCGGAATGGCCAAGGCGCTGACGGGCATGAAGGCGGCGTGGAAGGGCACCGTCATCCTGGTGGGACAACCGGCTGAAGAGCCGATTCTCGGCGCGCAGGCGATGGTTGATGACGGCCTGTGGACGAAACACAATTTGCCAAAGCCCGACTATTTTATCGGCATCCATACCGCACCGGGTCCGGTCGGGTTGATGGTGAGTTCGGGCGGGGTGAAACAGGCCGGCACCGATCAACTCGATGTGCTGTTCAAGGGGGTCGGCGGCCATGGCTCCATGCCCAACCTGACCAAGGACCCGGTGCTGATGGCCGCCTATGCCATTACCCAATATCAGGCGATCGTCAGCCGGGTGATCGATCCGCTGCAAACCGGCGTCGTGACAGTCGGCGCGGTGCAGGCCGGCGTCGACAACAATGTCATCCCGCAAACGGCACTGGTGAAGGCCAATCTGCGCTGGTTCGAACCCAAGGTGCGCGAACAGATGCTGGGCGGCATCAAGGCGATCAGCGAGGGCATTGCCCGCACCTATGGCATGCCCGAGGACCAGATGCCGGTCATCACCATGAAGGGCAGTTCGACGCCACTGTTCAATGATGAGGCGCTCGCCACCCGGATGGCGACGACGCTGAAATCGGTCTTCGGCGAAAAAAGCGTCATCACGGAACTGCCAGCGGTCACCGGATCCGAGGATGTGCACCTGCTGAAAGGGCCGCACACCGACGTGCCGTTCAACTTCCTGTTCGTCGGCATTGCCGATCCCAAGGTTTTCGCCGCAGCCCAGACGCCCGGCCAGCCGATGCGCCCGCCGTT
>JAAFIT010000079.1 GCA_013298745.1 Sphingomonadales bacterium | reverse complement strand
GCCACCGGTTGCACCCACCCAGGAATCGGATGCGCCACCGCCGACCGAAGCTCCGGCCGCGACCCCGGCACAATGAGCGAAACCCCTGGGGATACCGGCCGCGAAAACGGCCGCGGCAAGGGCCAGAGCATCGCCGACCGGCTTAGCCTGCCGCAAATCCATTGGGGCTGGCTGCTGTTCATCGCGGCGTTCGTGCTGTTGTTCTGGGCGGCGCGCGGCATTCTGGGACCGTTCGTCGCCGGCTTCATCCTCGCCTATCTGCTCGATCCGCCGGCGCGGCGGCTCGAAAACATCGGCGTGCCGCGCTGGCTGGCAGCAATTGTGGTTCTCGTTGTCTTCGTGACGCTGTTTGCGCTGATCATCCTCGCAAGCGCCCCCATCATTCAGACCGAAGTGCTGCAATTCATTGATAATTTGCCGCGGTTGGTGGAAAACACCCAGCCACTGATCGAACAGATGTTACGGTTGACCGGCAGCGGCAAATCGATCGACGACCTGATCACCAACGTCAGCAGCTATGCCGTATCATGGTTGACCAGTTCGATCAGCACGATCGTCGCCGGCAGCCTCGCCTTCGTCAACGTCATCTCCTTCACGGTCGTCACGCCGCTGGTGGCATTCTATCTGCTGCGCGATTGGCCGGTGATCCTCGCCCAGGTCGATAGCTGGTGGCCGCGGGGCCATGCCCCGGCGATGCGCGCCGTTTTGCGCGATTCGAATTCGGCACTGGGCGGTTTTGTGCGCGGCCAGTCGCTGGTGTGCCTGTGCCTTGCCATCTTCTATGCCGTGGGCTGGAGCGTCGTCGGGCTCAACTATGCCGTCATTCTTGGCATCCTCGTCGGCGTCCTCGGCTTTGTGCCGTTCATTGGCGTGCTGTTTGCCGTCACCTTGTCGCTGCTCGTGGCGCTCGGCCAATATGGGCTGGATTTTCATGCGCTTGGCCTGGTGATCGGCGTGTTCCTGATCGGCCAGGTGCTCGAAAGCTCGGTGCTCACGCCGAATCTGATCGGCACGCGCATCGGTTTGCACCCGGTCTGGGTGCTGTTCGCGGTCTTTGCCGGCGGCACGGTGGCGGGGTTGGCTGGCGTGTTCCTCGCCGTTCCGGTCGCAGCGGTGCTCGGCGTTATCTTGCGCGCCGCGCTGGCGCATTACCGGCAGAGCGATTTCTACACCGGAACCGCCGGGTGATCACTGCGCAGCCGGCGTTGCCGCTGGTGTATTGCCCGCGGCTGGGCGAGGCCGATTTCATCGTTTCAGATGCCAATCGCGATGCCATGAACTGGCTGTTCGATCCGGCACAATGGCCGATGCCGCGCTGCCTGTTGATCGGCCCGCCGGGATCGGGAAAAAGCCATCTGGCGGCAGTTTTTGCAGCGCGCCAACCCGCCACGATTATCGATAATGCCGACCATATTGCCGATGGCGAAGTGCTGTTTCACGCCTGGAATGCCGCAACAAATGATCGACCACTGTTGCTCACCGCTGCGCGGCTACCCCGGCTCTGGGCGCAACAGCTACCTGATTTCACGTCGCGCATTGCCGCCACGCCGCAGATCCGGCTGAGCGATCCCGATGATCCCTTGATCGCCGCCGTGCTCGCCAAGGGTTTTGCCGATCGCGGCTTGCGGGTGGGCGACGATGTCATCGCCTGGCTGGTGCTGCGCATCGAGCGGAGCTTTGCCGCGGCCCGGGATGTCGTTGCCCGTCTCGATGCGCTCGCATTAGCCGAACGGCGTGACATCACCGTGCCGCTGGCGCGATCCCTGCTCGATGAACAGGGTGAATTGGGCCTGTAGCATCGCGCCTTTAAACGCCGTTGCAGGAAAGCGGCCGGGCATCATCGACCTGTCGCACAGGCTAGCGTAAAGAGAGGCTATGGATTCGACGCTGCCCGCGCTGCACGCCAGCAATGACCGCCAGTCCGATGGCGAACGCTATTTCAACCGCGAGCTATCGTGGCTGGCGTTCAACGATCGCGTTCTAGAGGAAGCCGAAAACCGCGCCCATCCGCTGCTCGAACGACTGCGCTTCCTGTCGATTTCGGGCAACAACCTTGACGAATTTTATATGGTGCGCGTCGCGGGGCTGCGCGGCCAGGTGCGGGCCGGCATCGACACGTTGAGCCCCGAAGGAATGACGCCGGCGCAACAGCTCGCGGCCATCGCCACTCATGCCGACCGATTGATGGAGGCACAGCAGCGCGTCTGGGCCGGGCTGGTGAAGGAATTGAAGGCCGCGGCCTTTGAAGTGATCACCGCCGAAGGCCTGTTGCTGGCTGAGCGCCGCTGGCTCGAACGGCATTTTCTCGATCAGATTTTTCCTGTTCTTACCCCGCAAGCGATCGACCCGGCGCACCCGTTCCCCTTCATTCCCAACAAGGGGTTTTCGCTGATCCTCGAACTGCGCCGCCAGTCCGACGAGGAACTGCTGCGCGCGCTGCTGATGCTGCCATCGATGCTGCCGCGCTTCATCCGGCTGCCGGGGCCACGCATCCGCTTCATCAGCCTTGAAAACACCATCCGCGCCTTTTTCGGCCAGTTGTTCCCGGGCTATGATCTGATCGGCGATGGCGCTTTTCGGGTGATCCGCGACAGCGATATCGAAGTCGAGGAAGAAGCCGAGGATCTGGTGCGCTTCTACCAGACCGCGCTCAAGCGTCGTCGCCGCGGCGAGGTCATCCGATTGAAGATCGAAGCCTCGACACCGCCCGACCTGCACAAGCTGGTCCAGCATGCGCTCAATGTCGGTGAGCGCGATACCACTGTCGTCACTGGCGTCCTTGGCGTTGCCGATCTGGCATTGCTGGTTGATGAAGACCGGCCGGACCTGAAGTTCGAACCCTATTCCCCGCGTTTTCCCGAGCGAATCCGCGAACATGGCGGCGATTGTTTTGCTGCGATCAGAGCCAAGGACCTTGTCGTCCACCACCCCTATGAGAGCTTCGAGGTGGTGCTGGCCTTCCTCCGCCAGGCGGCGGCCGACCCTGATGTCATCGCCATCAAGCAGACGCTCTATCGCGCCGGCAAGAACAGCCCCATCGTCCGCGCGTTGATCGACGCCGCCGAAGCCGGCAAGTCGGTGACGGCAGTGGTCGAGTTGAAAGCACGGTTTGACGAGGAACAGAACCTTGTCTGGGCGGCAGCGCTGGAACGCGCCGGCGTGCAGGTCGTTTATGGCTTTGTCGAATGGAAAACCCACGCCAAGCTGTCGATGGTGGTGCGCCGCGAGGGCACGGGCATCCGCACCTACGTGCATTTCGGCACCGGCAATTATCACCCGGTGACGGCACGCATCTATACCGACCTGTCGTTCTTTACCGCTGATCCGCTGCTCGCGCGTGACGCAGCGCAGGTGCTCAATTACATCACCGGTTATGTGCAGCCGACACGGCTGGCGAAGATCGGCATGTCGCCGCTGACGATGCGGCCGATGCTGTATCGCCTCATCGATGGCGAAATTGCCAATGCCCTGGCTGGCAAACCCGCCGCCATCTGGGTCAAGCTCAACAGTCTTGTCGATCCGGACATCATCGAAAAGCTCTATGAGGCGAGCGCCGCCGGCGTCGAGATCGAACTGATCATTCGCGGCATCTGCTGCCTGCGCCCCGGCGTTCCCGGCCTGTCGGAGAATATCAAGGTGCGCTCGGTCGTCGGACGCTTCCTTGAACACAGCCGCATCTTTGCCTGTGGCAATGGCCATGAACTGCCATCCGCCCATGCCAAGCTTTATATTTCCTCGGCCGACTGGATGCCGCGCAACCTCGATCGCCGGGTCGAAGTGCTGGTGCCGATCGAGAACCCCACCGTCCACGCCCAGGTGCTCGATCAGGTGATGGTCGCCAATCTGAAGGACGACGAACAGAGCTGGCAGCTTGGACCCGACGGCGTTTACACGCGCATCGTTCCCGATGACACACCGTTCAACCTGCACCGTTATTTCATGACCAACCCGTCGCTGTCGGGGCGCGGCGCGGCGTTGAAGGGTTCGGCCGGTGTGCCGCATCTCGTGCTCGATGAAGACGATGATCTGGATCCGGACAGCGACGCTGCCGGGCTCGCCTGATTCTCGATAAAAAACCGAACAAACTGAAACGCTTTGGGGGCAGGGTGGCAACAGGTTTGCAACGTGATGACGGCACGACACGACATGGTGATGTGGTGTCGCGGGCCGATGGCCGCCTGATCGGAATCATCGATATCGGCTCCAATTCGGTGCGTCTGGTCGTCTATCAGGGTCTGACCCGGATCCCGGCGGCGCTGTTCAATGAAAAGGTCATGGCCGGGCTTGGCCGCGGGCTGGCGGCCAATGGCAAGCTTGCCAAGCCGGCGATGGACACGGCCGTGGCGGCGCTGGCGCGCTTTGCAGCGCTTGCCGGCGCCATGCAGGTCACAACATTGCGAGTTGTCGCGACGGCGGCGGTCCGCGAGGCCGCCAACGCTGCCGAATTCATCGATCGCGTCGCCAGCGAAACCGGGCTGGAGATCGAAACCATCAGCGGTGAAATCGAGGCGCGCGGCGCGGCACTCGGCGTGATTTCGGGGATTCCCGATGCCGATGGCGTGGTCGGCGATCTCGGTGGCGGCAGTCTCGAGCTGATTCGAGTCGCCGGCGGCGAGGTTCTCGACCGCATTTCGCTGCCGATCGGATCACTGCGCCTCGATGCCGTGCGCAAGCGCGATCGCCGCGCGCTGGCCCCTTTCATCAAAAAGGCGCTCGACGCCGTCGGCTGGGCCTCGGCAGGGCGCGGCAAGCCCTTCTACATGGTTGGTGGCAGCTGGCGAGCGCTCGCCCAGATCCACATCCACCAGACCGGCCATCCGTTGCCGATCGTCCACCAGTATCAGATGGACGCTTCGGCGCCGGCATCGCTGGTGCGCAGCCTGACTCAGCTTGATCTGGCGACGCTGAAATCGGTCCCTAATCTTTCGACCTCGCGTCTGCCGTCTCTGCCCGGTGCGGCGATGCTCTTGGCGGCAGCGGTCAAGAAACTTGGCAGTTCGTCGGTCATCGCCTCCGGCTTCGGGCTGCGCGAAGGGCTGCTTTACGCGCAGCTCGACCCGGCCGAGGCCCGGCTTGATCCGCTGATTACCGCCGCGCGCAGCGAAGGCGTTCGACAGGGGCGCTTTGCCGCGCATGGCGACATGCTGTTCCACTGGATGGATGGCCTGTTCGGCAGTGACGGGGAACCGGCGACAGACCGTCGGCTCCGGCTTGCGGCATGCCTGCTCTCCGATATCGCCTGGCGCGCGCATCCGGACTTTCGCGCCGAACGCGGTGTCGATGCGGCGCTGCATGGCAATTGGGTGGCGATCACGGCCGCCGAGCGCGGTGCCTTGGCGATCGCGCTGCATTTCTGTTTCGGTGGTGCCAATGATGCCCCGCTGCTCGCTCTGGTCAGCCAGTTGACGCCGCCACCGCTCATGGCGCGCGCGCGCGCCTGGGGACTGGCGCTGCGGCTCGGTCAACGGCTCACTGGTGGCACAGCGAGCGGACTGGCGGGATCAAGCCTGTCACGAGACAAGGGCAGTGTCGTCCTGCAGATCGACAGCGATCATGCTGCCTTGGTCGGTGAAACGGTGATCCGGCGGCTGCGACTGCTTGGCAACGCCCTGGGTCTTGAGCCGGTCATCACCTATTGAGCGGATCCCGTTTAGGAACCTGATCCGCTTGCTTCCATCGCGGCCTACTCCTCGTTGACCCGCGTCATCGTCAGCTTGCCGTCCTTGACGACAAAGCCGAGCCGGCCTTCGACCAGGGCCAGTGCATCATCGCCGAACAGCTCACGCCGCCAGCTATCGAGCACCGGCAGGCCATCGCGGACGCCGGCGGCCAGCGCATCGAGATCGTCACCGCGCACGATCAGCTTGGGCGCGACGCCGCTTTCCTTTGACCGGATCTTGAGCAGCAGCTTCAAGAGGTCGGCGATCAGCGCGCCTTCGCTCGACAGGCCGGGGCGCTGGGCCTCGCGCATCGGCATTTCATCGGCGGGCAGGGGTTCCGCCTCCTGCAGCGCCCGGATCAGGCGATCACCGATGGCATTGCTGCCCCAGGCAGCGGACAGCCCGCGCACCTTGGCGAGATCGGCCTGGCTGCGCGGCGGGCTACCGGCGAGATCGCCGAGCGTTTCATCCTTGACGATGCGGCCACGCGGCACGTCCTTGTCCTGCGCTTCCAACTCGCGCCAACGCGCCAGCGCCTTCAACCGGCCGAGCACATCGGGCTTGCGGCTGGGCAGGCGCAACCGCGTCCAGGCCTTGTCGGGATCATTGGCATAGGTCGCGGGGTCGCAAGCGCGCGCCATTTCCTCGTCAAGCCAGGCGCCGCGGCCGGTGCGGCGCAGCTTGTCGACCATCTTGGGGAACAAAGTCGCGAGATGGGTGACGTCGCCAATGGCATAATCGAGCTGGCGATCGTTCAGCGGCCGCCGCGCCCAATCGGTAAAGCGCGCGCCCTTGTCGACCTGGATGCCGAGATAGGCGGCGACAAGATTGGTATAGCCGATCTGTTCGCCTAAGCCCAAAGCCATGGCGGCAATCTGGGTGTCGAACAGCGGGGAAGGGGTCTTGCCGGTGAGATTATAGATGATTTCAAGGTCCTGGCCGCCGGCGTGGAACACCTTGAGCACATCATCCTCGACCAGGAGCTTGAGCAGCGGCGCGAGATCGAGATCGGGCGCTTTCGGGTCGATGGCGGCGGCTTCGGTGGGCGAGGCGACCTGAACGAGGCACAGATCCGGGTAATAGGTGCTTTCCCGCATGAATTCGGTATCGACGGTGACGAAATCGGCCTGGGCCAAACGTTCGCACAGCGCGGTGAGGGTTACAGTGTCGGTGACGAGCGGGTGAATGAGCATGACGCGGCATAGCGCAGCCGCGCGCGCTTGACAAAGCAGCGGTGGGCGTGTGTCACGCGCGGCTTGTTCCTTGTTCCAGATTGCCCGGAAAACGCCCCATGCACGCCTATCGCACCCATAACTGCGGCGCCCTGCGCGCCACCGACGCCGGTACCACGGCGCGCCTGTCTGGCTGGATTCACCGCAAGCGCGACCATGGCGGCGTGCTGTTCATCGATCTGCGCGATCATTTCGGCCTGACGCAGATCGTCGTCGGCCCAACATCGCCGGCGTTTGAAACACTCGATCGCGCCCGGCTCGAATCGGTGGTGACGATCACCGGCGATGTCGTGACGCGCGAAGGCGGCGCGGTGAACCCGAATTTGGCGACTGGCGACATTGAAATGCGCGCCCAGAGTGTGACGGTGCAGTCCTCTGCCACCGACCTGCCGCTGCCGGTGGCTGGCGATGCCGAATATCCGGAGGATATCCGACTCAAATATCGCTTTCTCGATCTGCGCCGCGAGCGACTCCACGCCAACATGATGCTGCGTTCGAATGTGATCGCGAGCCTGCGCCGTCGCATGATCGATCAGGGCTTCACCGAGTTCCAGACGCCGATCCTCACCGCCAGCAGCCCCGAGGGCGCGCGCGATTATCTGGTGCCGAGCCGGGTGCATCCGGGGAAATTCTATGCGCTGCCGCAGGCGCCGCAGATGTTCAAGCAGCTGCTGATGGTGGCGGGCTTTGATCGCTATTTCCAGATCGCGCCCTGCTTCCGCGATGAAGACGCCCGCGCCGATCGCAGCCCCGGCGAATTTTATCAGCTCGATTTCGAAATGAGCTTCGTTACGCAAGACGATGTTTTTGCAGCGATCGAGCCGGTGCTTGCAGGTGTGTTCGAGGAAAATGCCGGCTTTGGTGGCCGTACCCCCTGGGCGGTGACCAAGGGCGCGTTCCCGCGCATTCCCTATGCGGAGTCGATGCTCAAATACGGCAATGACAAACCCGATCTGCGCAATCCGCTGGTCATTCAGGATGTCTCGTCGCATTTTGTTGGCTCAGGGTTCGGGCTGTTCGCCAAGATGGTCGAGGCCGGCAATGTCGTCCGCGCCATTCCGGCGCCGGGAACCAACGAGAAGAGCCGCAAGTTCTTTGACGACATGAACGATTGGGCCCGCGCCGAAGGCTATGCCGGGCTTGGCTATGTCACCCGCAAGGGCGGCGAATTCGGTGGCCCCATCGCCAAGAACCATGGCGAAGCCGGCATGCAAGCGATCTATGACCAGCTCGGCCTTGGCCCGGATGACGGCTGCTTCTTCGCCGCCGGCAAGGAAGCCCAGGCGGCCAAGCTGGCCGGGCTGGCTCGCACCCGCGTCGGCCAGGAGCTTGGCCTGATCGAGCAGAACACTTTCAAATTTTGCTGGATCGTCGATTTCCCGATGTTCGAATATGATGAAGACGCCAAGAAGATCGATTTCAGCCACAACCCGTTCTCGATGCCGCAGGGCGAGCTGGAGGCGCTGGAAACCCAGGACCCGCTGACCATCAAGGCCTATCAGTACGACATCGTCTGCAACGGCGTGGAACTGTCGTCGGGCGCCATCCGCAACCATCGCCCGGAAATCATGTACAAGGCGTTCGAAATCGCCGGCTATAGTCGCGACGATGTCGATGCCAATTTCTCCGGCATGATCAACGCCTTCAAGTTCGGCGCTCCGCCGCACGGCGGCTCGGCCCCCGGCGTTGACCGCATGGTCATGCTGATCGCCGATGAACCCAATATCCGAGAGGTGGTTGTGTTCCCGATGAACCAGAAGGCCGAGGATCTGATGATGAATGCCCCGGCGCCGGCGACAATGAAGCAGTTGCGCGAACTGCACATCCGCACAGTGGATTGAAGCGGTGGTGAAGATCGATCTTGCCGATTTTGAGGCGGATCACGACCTCGATCGACAGGTGTTCGAAACACGGCTGGTCGAACTCCAGCACCAGATGGAGTTGATCCAGGCGGCCTATATCAACCAGGGTCGCAAGGCGATCATCGCCATTGAAGGCTGGGATGCGGCGGGCAA
>JAAFIT010000078.1 GCA_013298745.1 Sphingomonadales bacterium | reverse complement strand
GCTGACGTGCTGGCGCGGGCGTTCATCGATGATCCGGCGATGGCCTATCTGTTTCCCGATCCGGCAGGGCGTGCGGATCGCTTGTCGCGGTTCTTCACGACGATCACCCGGGTTGATACCACAACCGAACATTGGACGCTGGCGCTGGATGAGACCTGCATCCCGGTTGCGGCAACACTGTGGCGACCGCCAGGCGCCTGGGTGACGCCGGTTTCGGCCATGTTGCGGCTGCTGCCGCAGTTGATTGCCACCTTCCGCACGGGTCTGCCGCGTGCATTGGCACTGCAATCGGTACTGGAGGCGCATCATCCCAAGGCGCCACATTGGTATCTGCAGTTCGCCGGCTGTGTGCCCATGGCGCAGGGCAAGGGCTATGGTGGCGCAGCCATCCGCGAGCGGCTGGCGCAATGTGATGCGACCGGCATGCCGGCGGCGCTGGAAACCGCCACGCCCTCGAATCTGGGGCTCTATCAGTCGCTGGGCTTTGTCATCACCGGCAGCCACGATGTCAGGAACGGCCCGACCTTCTGGAACATGTGGCGCGACCCGCGTTGAGTGTCACAAGACCAGTTCAAACTTCATCAACACGGTTTGCTGCAGGCTGTTCAGATTGTCGTCGGAGACGATGTAGAGAAACAGCCTGTCGCCTTCGCGGCGCAGCGCCAGGCCTTCCATGTTGTCGAGCGTTATCGGCGCCTGCCAGCGTGCCAGCAGTTGGGCTGGCAGCGACAGCGTCGGGGTCGCTCTCAGGGCTGGGGCCAAGTCGATCAGGCTTATGGCTGCACCCTGGCCCATCAGGTCGAAACGACGGTGCAGCACAAGGATGCGGGTAGCATCAATTGCCACGGCGTCTGTCGGGCTGTGACCGGCCACCGATTCTATGGCGATTTCGCGGGTACTGCCAGCGCGGGTGAGCAAGGCGACATGACTGCCATCCGGGCGCTTGCGTTGTTCGGATATGACGATCCGGCTCCCATCCGGCAATTCGGTCATCGCCTCGGCACCGCCATTCAATGGCCAGCCTGTCATTGGAGTGAGCCGCTCAACGCGTGTCGGCAACTCAGCAAGGCTCGCTGACATGGCTGGATCAATGCCGGTGAAATGCACCAGACGATGATCCTGTTCAAAGGCGATAGTGGCAGCGCCAGTGGCGGGGTTCCACTCGAGCGCTTCGGCATCGCCATCGGCCTTGGTGCGCGCAGAGTTGCCATCTGGCTGACGGATCGGCGTCATGATCATCGGTGACACGCCGACCAGCCGGCCGCCGTGTTCGACAGTTTCGAATGCCAGCCAGTTGCCGGTATCGGACAGGCCGAGCAACTGGACGCCGCTCGCGGTCGCCTTGCCGGCGCGCAATGCCGAAATGCCGCCGAACAACGGATCGGTCGATCGCAACTGGACCGCACCGAGAAACTTGAGCGCACCGATTCGGTCCTGGCCGGGATCATCGCGGTTCAGAGGCAAGGCAGTCGTGGTGACCGCCACGGTGGTCGGAGCGGGAACGGTCAGTGCATGATTTGGACGCAAGGCCCAGGCGCCGACGGAGAGCGCGGCGACGATGGTGGAGACAGCGATGATCTTGTTGAACGCCATAAAAATCACCCTGTACCAGATCATGATGATCAAGGCCTCCGATGGAGTTTTCCGAACCGCGCTAAATCCGCGTTTAGGACAGGCTGATGTCACTGTCGCGCGACAATCCCTGCTGGCGGTGCAAGGGCTCTGTCGCTATCCAGCCTGCAGCCATGTCATTACCCCCACAGCCCGACGAAATCCTGCACAGCGTTTTCGGCTTTCGGGCATTTCGCGGGCAGCAAGAGGGCATCATTTCCGACATCTGTGCCGGTCGCGATGTGCTGGCGATCATGCCGACCGGCAGTGGCAAGTCTTTATGCTATCAGATCCCCGCGCTGGTGCGGCGCGGCTGTGGCCTGGTCATTTCGCCACTGATTGCCTTGATGGAGGACCAGGTGCGCAGCCTGCGCACAGTGGGCGTTCGCGCCGGGGCGCTCAACAGCCAGTCGGAGGATAGCGACGCCACCATTCGCGCGCTGCGGGATGGCGAACTCGATGTCTTGTTCGTAGCGCCGGAACGTGCCGCTACCGAAGGCTTCCGGATGCTGATGGCGCGCGCAGAAATCGCCTTGGTGGCGATCGATGAAGCGCATTGCGTCAGCCAATGGGGTCATGATTTTCGGCCTGAGTATCGCCAGCTGCGGTCCCTGTGCGACGCGCTGCCGGGCGTGCCGCGGGTGGCGCTTACTGCCACCGCCGATGTGGCAACACGTGCAGACATCCTGGAGCAACTGGGGATCGCGCCCGATCGCATGGTCGTCGCCGGCTTTGATCGGCCCAATATCCGTTATGAAGTGCGTCCCAAGGACGAACCGCGCCGGCAGCTTGCCGCCTTCATTGCCGCCAATGCCGGCCAGCCCGGCATTATCTACGCTCCGACCCGTGCCGCGACCGACACGGTGGCGGCGTGGCTGGTGAAGGACGGCATCAATGCCCGTGCTTATCACGCCGGGCTGGATGCCGCGACGCGGCGGCGCAACCAGGCCGACTTCGTCGCCAGCGAAGACATGGTGATGGTCGCGACGATCGCTTTCGGCATGGGTATCGACAAGGCTGATGTGCGCTTTGTGGCCCATATCGGCCTGCCGAAATCGATCGAGGCTTATTATCAGGAAACCGGTCGCGCCGGGCGCGATGGCGATCCGGCGGTGGCGCATCTGTTATGGGGCGCCGAAGATATTGCCCGCGCCCGCCAGTTTATCGCGCAAAGCGATGCCAGCGATCTGCGCAAGACCGAGGAAACCCGCCGGCTCAACGCGCTGATCGCCTTTCTGGAAACAGGTGGCTGCCGCCGTGTGCCACTGCTTGAGTATTTCGGCGAGCCGGCACCGCCGCCGTGTGGCAATTGCGACAACTGCCTCGATCCTCCGGCTTTGCAGGACGCCACCGAGGCGGCGCGCAAATTGCTGTCGGCGGTGTATCGCACCGGGCAACGTTTTGGCGTTGGGCATCTCATCGATGTGCTGCTCGGCAAATCGGGCGAAAAGGTCACCAAGTTCGGGCATGACCAGCTGAGCGTCTTCGGCATCGGCAATGACCTGTCGGCCGATGGCTGGAAAAGTCTGGCCCGGCAATTGGAGGCCGGTGACGCGATCGTCCGCGATGGCGAATATGGCGGTGTCATGCTTGGTCCGGCGGCGCGCGCGATTCTAAAAGGCGACGTGCCGGTCAGCCTCAAGGTCGTTGCAGAGCGACCCAAGCGCGGGCGGGCGGGAGGTGCGACCTCAGGCGCGTCATTGGCGGCGGTTGCCGACGGCGATGTTGCGCTGTTCGAGGCGCTCCGGGCCGTGCGACGGCAGTTGGCGGCAGATGCCAACCTGCCGCCCTATGTCATCTTCCACGATTCAACGCTGCGCGCCATGGCGGCGAGCCGACCGAAGAGTCTTGCAGCACTCGGCCGGCTGCCGGGTGTGGGGGAGCGCAAGCTTGCCAGCTATGGCGCAGCTTTTCTGGCCGTGATCGCCGAGGCTCAATAGCCGCAGCGGCTGTTGCGCTCGATGGCTGTGCCGGTCACCGCGCCAAGGCCGGCGCCGATGACGGTGCCTAGGCCGCGATCGCCATAGCCGGCGACGCTGTTGCCGATCAGGCCGCCGGCTATGGCCCCGATCACGGCACCGGTGCCGCTGGAACGGCAGGGATCAAACCCTTGGCCGCCATAAGGGCCGATTGGCGCAGCATAAGCGGGAGCGCCATAATAGCCGATCTGGGCAACGACCGGCGGTGCATAGACGGGCGCGCCATAATAACCGATGGGAGCGCCGTAATAGCCGATCGGCGCGCCATAGTAGCGCGGCGCGATCACCACCGCTCGAGCGTAATAGGGGTTGATGCCGCGATAGCGAATTGGCGGCGCATAGCCATAGCCGCGCGGGGCATAGCCATAGGCCGGCGGGGCATAGCCGCCATAGCGCGCCGGCTGCGGCGCATAATAGCCGCGGCGATAGCCGCGATTGTCTAAGCCGCGATAGCTGTCGCGATAACCACGGTCGCCGCGATAGCCATTCTGACTATAGCCGTACTGCGAATACCCAGGGCGGCCGCCGTCATGGTCACGCGCCAGCACCGGAATCTCAGCGGCTGACGTGGCAGCAAGGGCGGTGGCGATCAGCAGAGTCTTCATCGCAAGTCCTCCTCACCCATCGCGGGCGTGATGCCAGAATCGCACCCGATGCGTGAATAGCGGCTGAACTGTCCTATCGCGCCGTCCAGCCACCGTCGATCACAAGCTCGCTGCCCGTTATGTAACGCGATTCGTCAGAAGCGAGGAAGACGATGCCATCGGCAATATCGGAAGGCAGCCCGGCAAAACCGAGCGGCGTACCGGCCGCCGCCACGGCATCGACAGGGTTGATATTGCTGCCCGCCGGAATGTTGGCAGAAATGATGCCGCCGGCGTCGATCTTGCCCCAGATCGCGGTATCGATAATGCCCGGATGCACCGAATTGACGCGAATGCCATCGCCCGCCGCCGCACATTCCATCGCCACTGCCTTGGAAAACAGTCGCACGCCGCCCTTGGTTGCCGAATAGGCCGTCAGCCCGGCCGAGCCGACCAGCCCGGCCACCGACGAGATGTTGATGATCGAGCCACCACGATAGCTGCCTTCCGGCTTGCCTTGTCGCATCGCCGGGATAGCGTGCTTCATGCCGAGAAACACACCGGTCATATTGATCGCGAGCTGGCGGTTCCATTGTTCCAGTGTCATCTCGGTTATTGGCACGCCGATGCCAATGCCGGCATTGTTGACGAGAATGTCGAGCCGCCCGAACAGGGTCATTGTGCGCTCGATCAGTTCGGCCCAGCGCGGTTCCTCGGTGACATCCTGGCCGCGAAATTGCGCGGTGCCGCCGGCGGCTTCGATCATGGCCTTGGTCTCGCGACCGCCTTCGGCGTCGATATCCGTTACCATCACTTGGGCGCCCTCGCGCGCCAGGGCGATGGCTGCGGCCCGGCCGATGCCGCTTGCCGCTCCGGTGACAAAGGCCACCCGGCCCATGATGCGTCCCATATCTGCCTCCCCGTCTGATCTATGATTTGATCAGCACCAGACGATGGTCGGCGGCCTTGTGCAAGACAATATCGGCGGTTTCGCGCGCCCGTTGGATGTGCCCTGTAAGGTTGGGGAGGTTGATGCGATCCCAGGTGCTGCGCGCCAGCGCCTCGACATCGGCTTCGGCCAGTTGGGAAAAGCGATGATAGAAGGATGTCGGATCATCGGCACCGGCGCGCCACAGGCCAAGAAAGCGCCTGACATACCAGCTTTCGATATCGGCTGGATCGGCATCGAGATAGATCAGCAGGTCTAGCGCTGCACGGGCGCTGCGACCATCGGGGAAGCCTGAAAGGCCCAGCCCTTCGACGATGACGATGTCCGCCGGGCCGACACTGCGGGTCAATGCCGGGTCGATGTCATAGGTGACATGACTGTGTACCGGGACCGCCGCCGCCCCTGTGCGCAAAGCGGCCAATGTCCCGATCATTGTGTCGGCATCATAGCTTTCGGGAAAGCCCTTGCGCAGCACGAGGCCACGCGCCTCCAGAACGGCATTAGGCATGAGGAACCCGTCGGTCGAAACAATGGCGACGCGGTTGCCGGGCGGTAGCGCTGTTGCAATCGCCTCGGCAAGCCAGGTTTTCCCTACGGCAACCGAGCCGGTAAGCCCCACCAGCAAGGGCCGCGGCGGCAACGCCAACAACCGCTCGGCAAGCGATGCCGCATCGATGAACGAGTCCGTCATGGCTGGGACTGAACTGCAAAGCCCACGCAACGGCAAGGTCGAATTGCCGCAGCGATCTCGAAAGGATTGGCGGCGCTCCATTCTTGCCAGACGGAGGCTTCGATACGGCTGAAAGGAAAGTGGCGGAGTCGGAGGGATTCGAACTGTTGTAAAATGCTATAAAATCAAGAGGATGTAGAAGAAATATTGGCTTTCTTTCCCACAATCTTACCCACACTTGTCGATTCGACGAATCGAATGCCAACTGTCCGTTACGGTGTCTTTTTGGCTCCTCTGTGGCGGCTTTAAGAACTGATCCATTCGGTATATTATGGATGCATGCAGCCCACGGTCGCCAATCTCCGACCACTATCCCTGCTCCGCGGCGGGGAGGCAAGCGTTGCTGACTTCGAGTCCGAGGCGAAGCGCGCCATCCGGTTGTCAGCCTTGCTGAAGCCGGGGGCTTACTTGCTGGCGACGGCGGCGGTGTTCGATGCAGCTTTGGTGGTAGCGACGTCAGATGCGGGCACCGGCGGATCGAATCTGTTGGGCGGGGCTATCTGGGCGGCAGTTGCAATGGCGATACTCGGTGCCGGCCAGGCGGCTTGGCTCAATGCCAGCACTGACGACGTAAAGGTGCCGGATGCAAATCCGGACGCTGAATGGCGTCGCGCCATGGCCCTGCTGGCGAGCGGCGAATTGCAATGCTGGCGAAGCGTCGAAGACGAACTCGATGAAAGGCGGCTGCGGCGTGTGAATTCGACTGCCTTTGGTCGTCCATTCGGCATCTTGTTTTTGTCTCCCACAGCCATGCGGCGATGGTTTGGAGAAAGGAGCCTTTTTGCCTCCTCCCGCCAGTCTTACTTTTACGACGATTGCGAATGGCGTCGTGTCCAGCAGCGAGAGCCGCCAGCTTCGCTCGAAGTCCAGCCGGAAGGCCAAGGTCCGAGTTCGCTGGCATCCGTCGAGATTCTGACAGCCGAGACCGGCGACTACCCCGACTGGAGCGCACACCCCAATTTCGGAGATTGGGCAAGTTACCTCTTCATGCCACCGGACCGCTTTCGCGCAATAGTTGACCGAGCATATCCCGACGGCTTCAAGACGGCCTGTGTTTGCAAGCCGAGGTTGGCGTTGATGACCGCCTATCGGTTTCTCAATCAACAGGGACCGGGCCTCGCAATCGATCACCTTACATCGGAAGCTAGAACGGCGATTTGGCGCGAAGGGTATGTCGACAACAGTCTGTCCAATTCAGCTCGACGTGGTGATATTGCGGAATTTGGCGCAACAACCGGCAAACCTGCCGACGACTGGATAGCCAGTGCCTTTCGCGGAAAATACACAGCGATCGCATCGGCAATCAAAAATGCCGAGTCGCAGCTGATCGCTGAGGGTCGATTGGCCCCTTTGGATTGATCATGTTCAATTCGGTGCCTTTGTCAGGCCTTAGTTGACGTGGGTCGGCATATCACGATTTAACGCCCCCAAAAGTTAGCGTCCCATGCGTGTCCCTCGAATGGAAGGACACGAAATGGACGACGAAAAGCGCAATGCCCTGCTGACCCAGCGCGAAGTCATGAAACTGACCGGTTTCCGGTCGCGCACCAGCCTTTATCGCAGATCCAAGGGTGGTACGTTTCCCAAGCCGGTCAAGTTAGGGCTCGGCCAGATCCGATGGCGTGAAGCTGACATCAACGATTGGATGAGCTCACTGCCGCTTCGGGACTTTTGAGCCCATGCAGACTGTGGAAGTGGCGCCGCGTATTGCGGTGCCTGGAGCCGTCGACGAGCAGCACCAGCGGGCGATTTGGCACCGCCCGCTGGTCAGCTGGGTCCAATTCAGCGCCTTCGGCGTCGTCTGTGCAAAGACCGTATCAGCCGCCAAAGCAATTCCCCGATGGCAGGCTCAGTTCACGGATTCCATGGGGAACGGGGGCACACATGAGGCTTGGCAAGCGGCTTCTAATAGGCTGATTTCGCTTCGTAATCAGGTGTATGACGATTTCCAAAGCTCGTCCTACGGCTGTCTTACAGTAGCTTACTTTCACCCTAGTTTGTCATCGTCCCTTGCTGCCGTCGAAGGACAAACGCCGAAGTACCAGCACCTTTCACAGACCGTGCCGGAATGCCCGCCGATAGAGGCCGCCAGGGGCGCCTATCATGCCGCGTGACCCGGCCATGACACAGGCGACAGCCTATCTCGACCGGGCATTGGTAGTCCGCGTGAAGGCACGCGCCGCATCGCTCGGCCGATCGCTGAGCTGCCATCTGGTGGCGCTCCTCGAAGCTGATCTTGCCGCTGCATCGCCGAACGCGCCGCCATGCCCCGAAGCTGAACTGGCTGCGCTGCTGGCCGAACTGCGCGTCCTCACACTGCATCTGACGACCCTGGCCGCAAACCCCAAGGAGGAACCATGCGATGGCCACCGAACTGCTCAGTCTACGCCTTTCACCCGAGTTGATGGCATCCGTCCGCGCCCTGGCGAAGAAGCGCCAGGTCAGCATGACAGCGGCGGCAACGACCCTGATCAACACCGGGCTGACCGCCGCAGACACGAGCGCGCTCCTCAACAGCCAGCTCACCGCCGCCCAGGCCGAAATCGACCGGCTGAAGAAAGCGGCCAGCCAGACCTCCTCGCCGAAATCGAGCGAGGGCAAAATTGACTGGAAGAAGCTTAACCGGGAGCTTGACGAGCGCCGCGAGCAGGAGCGCCTGGAAAGTCAGCGCGCGAGAGAGGCCGCGTCTGCGCGAGCGCCTGCTACGCCGCCGCCAACACCTCCGGGCATTACCGAGGAGTTTGCGGACGTTCATGGCCACACAAGACTGAGCCGAGAAAGGCGCGCTGCGCTGAACGAGGAGATCCGCTTCCGTCAGTCGATAGCGGTCAAGGGGACGATCGTAGGCTGGGTTCTATTTGTCCTCGTGCTGATCCCCATGCCCTACGACTGGTGGCTTCCGCGCCTAGTTGCCGAGGTGGCGATGGGCAAAGTCGGTCAGCCCGAGGAAGCGGCGGCGCGTCTGCACGGTGGGCCGATGCGCGCCGGCGACACGTTGATGGCGGTTTACACCGTCATGCACACCGGCTCGAACCCGAAGCAGCTTGCCGCCTGCTTCAACGCG
>JAAFIT010000076.1:1707-8955 GCA_013298745.1 Sphingomonadales bacterium | reverse complement strand
TTGGTCGATACCATCGTCGTGCTGCCGCTTGTCGTCACCAGCATCGTGGTGATCGTCCAGCACTCGCTGGCATTGGCCTTTGCCCTCGCCGGGATCGCCGGTGCCGCACAATATCGCAACACGCTGAAAAGCTCGGGCGACCTGCTGTTCATCCTGCTCTCGGTCGCCATCGGGCTATCGGCAGGCATCGGCGCCGTCGAACTGGCGCTGCTCAGCACGGCCGTTTTCAACTTCGTCTTTGTCGGCCTGTGGTTCACCAACTATGGCGACCGCGCCGACGGCAAGCGTTACCTTGGCGAGTTCGAGCACCGCCAGCGCGCCGGCACCGTATCGAAACGCCGTGACACCGGCCTTGCGCCGGAACCGGAAGCCCCGCACGAAGAGCATACGGTGGTACGCCACCGCAAGATGAAGCCGGCGGACTGGAACGGGCTTTGATGGCCCCGCAATTGCGTCGGCAGCAATCCTAAAGGCACGCCTTCTCGATCTTGTCGGCTACACCTTCCGGCGTGCTGATCTGCTCGAAAAAGCTTTCGAGATATTTGCGCGCCTTGCTCTGCACATCGGGTTCCATTCCGGGAATATCGTCAAAAACCGCCAGCAACTGCGGCCGCTTGGCATTGAACTCTGCGACCATAGCGGGGATTTCGGCATTGAAGGAGCAGTAGCCGCGATAGCGGCGGGAACGCACCGAGGCGATTTTGAGCGACTCTGGCGCCACGGCATAGGGCGCATCGACCAGGCCTGAATAATCAAAGTCATAAGGCGCGGGCACATATCCGGTCGTTGCGGCGCCGGCATTGAACAACCGCGAATTGTGACAACAGTCGCTGCCGGGAGGGCCGGCCGTCATCGCCCAATCAAGATTGCCGATCATGTATTGAAACAGCGCCACCCGCATTGCCTGCCGCGGATCGAGCTGCGCCGAACGGATGCGCTGAACGCCCTTGACCTCGTTGAGCTGGTTGCGCTTGGCGACCTCACCGCCATCCTCGATCAGAAAGCCGATCCGCGACACCACCGGTTTCCCGCCGGTTTCGACATAATCTATGTTGGCAAGACGCACATTGAAGCTGGTCGGTGTCAGCACATTGTAGAGGCGATAGGCGGCATATTCGGTCAGCACATATTGCTGGAATGCCGATGGTGAGCGGCAATGGCTGACAAGCTTCAGCTTGTTCTGGCCCTTGAAAACCGAGTTTTCCGGCGGCTTCCCGACAAAATCGAGCCACATCGGCGGAAACGGGCAGGTTTCGCGCTTGCGCCGCGTGATACCGCGCGGCCGCAGTGTGATCGGCAGCACCTCGGGGCTGCCGGCAACGCTCACCGTTCCCGGCAGTCCGGCATCGGCACCAGCCCCCCCCTTGGTCAGCGCCCCGATCGGCGCGGTGATGGTCAGCCGCACCGGCTCGCTGCTGCGAAACAACGGCTCGGCGGCCTTGGGTCCGCTATTGTCCGGCTTCTTCGGCTTCTTGGTATCGCCCTTGGTCTTGGCAGGTTCGGCAGCGATCGCGGCCGACGGCATCGCCAACATTGAAGCGCCGAACAGGGCAATGGCCGCATAGAAGCGTCGGTGCAGAATGATCACGCTTTGCCCTTCTTTTCCGTCGGCGGCCGCGCGACAGCATGTGCGACCCAGCGTCCATCGATGATTTCGAGATAGCCGAGCGTGCCGCCATAAGCGGCGGAAATGCCGGTATCGATCATCGCCAGCCGGTCCCCATGCCGGAATGCCACCCCCGAAAGGTTCGGCGTATGGCCAATGACCATCCGGCGCGCGCCCTGCGCCGCCAAAGCGTTGCGCAATTCCGAATCGGCCGCAGATCCTGATGCTGCAGTCGCGTCGGCCTGGGCCAGACCACGATACCATAGCGGCCCGGCCGGATCGTTGATGATTGCCGTTTCGGCCTGATCGCGTGCCGCCAACGACGTCGCCACAGCGGCATTGATATCGTCGACTGTTCGCTGGGCATAAGCAGCGCTCAGCCCGGCATGGACGAACAGCGTGTCGCCAAGCCGCAGCATCGCCGGGTTGCCGATCACCCATTTGCCGATCACGCCATTGGGTGCCCATGCCGCCTGATGCTCAAGCTTGCCCGGCGGCGTCTCGGCCAGCCAGGCAGCGCGCGCCTCGGCGTCGGTGATGTTTGGCTTTTCCTGCCGATAGGCGGCAATGATGGCTGCGCTGTTCGCCGCGAAAACCATGTCGCGCAGCCGCGTGGAATTGCCATTGGCAAAGGCCGCGAACTCGCCCCGCGAAACATAGCGAAGGTCACCGGTCATGTTCATGGCTTCATGATTGCCGACCAACGCCACGACCCGCCCGCCATCGCGCGTCGCCTCTTTCTGCAGACGCATCAGATCCTGAATGATCGCCTTTGAATCGGCACCGCGATCGGCAACATCGCCCGTCTGCACCAATATGGTTTTGCCGCCGGCCCATTTCCCCTTGGCATCGATCAACCCGGCATCCCGGGCGATGGCGCGCCACGCCGCCAGATCGCCGTGCAGATCGCCGATCGCGATGACGCGCGCCGGCATTGGCGGCACAATGTCATCCGCCAGCGCCCGGCCCGGGATAGCCGCGCCGCAAACCAGCGACACCAGCAGCAGCATCCGCAAAACCAGCCGTCGCTGCACTTTGTTCCCGTTTGCCAACACCCCGGTCACCCACGCAAGGTTATCGCCTGTGACAATTGGAACCCTTGGCCCCCGCGGTGTCAACGCCTTGTGCGAACGAGCAACTGGGTTTCCCTATGGCTTGGCGGTTGCACAGCGTGATGATGACGGGCAACTTGCCGGCCGTTCAATCAGGGGCTCCGGGGTATCGATGCAGCGAATCATGATCATCCGCCACGCCGAAAAACCAATTGCCGGCCGGCAGGATCGCAGCGTCTGCATCAACGGCTTTCACAAGAAGCATGAATTGACCGTGCGTGGCTGGCAACGCGCCGCGGCATTGGTGCGCTTCTTTACGATGCCGGCTGACGCACATCCGGTATCGCCACCGCGAACGATCTTTGCCGCTGCCGCGACGCCTTCCAGCCCGAGCCTGCGGTCGCAGCGCACCCTTGAGCCGCTCAGCAGCGCGCTGGGGATCCCGATCAACCTCGATCATGCCGAATATGAGGAAGCCGCGCTCGCCCTCGCCGTACTCGCAGCCGAGCCTCCGGTGCTCATCGCCTGGCACCACCACAGCATCCCGCAATTGGTCCGCCACATCGGTGGGGACAGCCTTTCAGCCCCCGCCGACTGGCCCGATGACCGTTATGACGTGGTCTGGACGCTCGACCGCGAGCCGCCGGCCGGGGCATGGCAATTCCGCCAGGCACCCCAGCAGCTTTTCCCGCACGACCAGGCGCACCCGATCTGAGCCATAGCGATGTCGCGGCTATTTGCGCTGTGGCGCAAATCGCAATGCCGCGGTCCCGGTCGCGTCAACCGGCATGTATAGTCCCTGCCCTGCCGGATAGATGACACCGTTCTTCACGTCGGAGATCGTTGTCGTCAGCATGAAATCCCCCAACTGCTTTTGCGCGATGGCTTCGCCGGCCTTGGCCAGAATCCGATTGTAATCGCGCGAAAAGTCCTCGGACAAAGCGTTGGTGACTTCGGTACGCACGCCGTCCGATTGCGCGACGGCGAGCAACACGCCGAAGCTGGTGCTGTCGGGTCTGCCGGCGATCTGCAGATCGCGCACCTTCACGCGTTGCGACCCCGGCTCGTTATATGGCTGGCCGGTCACCCACACCGTGCCGCGCGGATCGATCCAGCCACGCGGCGTCTTGACCTTGAGGCCGAGACCAATGGCCAGCCGGCCGCCGTTCGTCGGGTACATCGTCACATCGGTGAATTCGGCGCGCACATCACCGACACGCGGCACCGGGATCGGCTTCTTCTCCAGCTTCTTCAATGCCTTTTCGAGCACCGGCTCGAGTTCGGCATAATCGGCAATCACCGGAATATGAAAGCGGAAGCCGGTATCGGGCGCGATCTGAAATGGCGCCGGCGGTGGCAGCGGCGTCAGCGGCGGATCAGCGGGACGTTCGCCGACGAACGTCTCGGTGCGCGCTGTCGCGCCGAGTTCGAGGGTGATGACGCCCTTCTCGATGCTATAGCGCCGGAAACGCAGTTGCTCGGGCGTCAACCGCAACCACACCGGCGGGTTGTGATCGTTGAGCTTGATCGAGGTGAAGCCCTTGCTCCAGGCGTCGGCAAGCTTGTCGCGCGGCTGCAGCTTGGCAATGTGCTTGGGAACACTTGCCTCCAACCGCTTGAGAAGCTTCTGCAACTCCGGATCGGCGCGCCCCGCGAAGGTGATGCGCTTGCCCAGAAAATCGATGCCGGGCTTGCGCGTCCAGCGATAGTCGATGTCCACCTTGGCGCTCGGCTGCCAATCGCCGATGGAGGTCAGCTTGACCTTCGCCACCACCACCGCCGCAGCGGTCGCGGTTTCGGACTTGATGATCTTGCCGATATCCTTGGCACTGACGACCGCATCGACCGGCATGGACAAGGTCAACACATCGCCCTTGCCGGTGATGGCAATCGGCCCGCGCGTCACCTGGCCCACCAGCCGGCAACTGACATTGCCGATCACCGGCAGCTTCGCGCACGCCGGCTTGGCCTCGTTGATGGTCACCAACGTCCGCGGCACTTCGGCATTGATCAGTCGCTGAAGATCGGAAATCCGGGCGCTGATCGGCACGGCGATCGCGGATGATGCCGAACGGATATCGGCCGGCGCCGTCACGCGCGGCGGCGCCGGGTTGGAGCTATCGCGGCTGCACCCCGCCAGCAGCAACGCTAGCATGCCGCCCGCCAGTCGCGCCTTCACGGCACGACCGGATCGAGGCTCAGCCGCGCAGTGCCTTGCGCCATCACCGGCAGCGCCAGCCCCTGCCCCATCACCACCAGCCCTCCATTATCAACACTGTCGATCGTCGCGGTCAGGCGAAATTCGCCGACCCGGCGATTGGCAAGCGTCTCGCGCGCCGATGCCAGCGCCCGGTCGCGCTCGGCACTGAAATCGCGTGACATCGCCTTGGCAATCTGGTCGCGCACCAGGCGTGATCGCGCCACCGCCAGCAACATCCGGAAGCTGGCATTGTCGGGATTGCCAGTGATCGCCACCTCGCCGATATCGAGTTGCTGCGAACCGGGCGCCAACACCGGCTTCACCGTCATCCACACCGTGCCGCGCGGCCGCAGCCATTGCCGCGGCGTACCGGCGGTGATGTCGAGACCAATGGCGACACGGCCGCCGCTGGTTTCATGGATATGCACCTTGCCGAACTGGGCGGTCACCGCACCCAGCCCACGCACCTGCATCGGCCCGGCTTCGAGCGGTTTCAGGTTCGCTGCGACCAACTGCTCAAGCCCGGCATAATCCGCGACCACCGGCAATTGCACCCGGAACTGCGCCAGCGTGCCCGGCGGCACCTCGGCCTGTGGCGGCAACGGCGTCGCCGGCAGCGGCTTGGGTTCGCTGCCGACAAAGCTCTGCGCCACTGCGCTGGCGCCGATCGCCAGCGTCAGCACATCACCGGTGATGGTGTAATTGTTGAAATACAGCCGCTGCGGCGCCAATCGCAGCCATACGGGCGGCATACCGGGGTTGAGCGGCAGCACAGCAAAGCTCTGGGTCCACAGCGTTTCCAGCCGCTGGCGCGGTTGCAGGCGTTCAAGGCTTTCGGGCACCGCCGCTTCCAGTTCGGCGATCAGCCGTGCGACCAACGGATCGGCAGCGCCGGCAAGACTCACCCGCTGGCCGAAGACCGCCATCCCCGGCGCCCGCACCCATTGATAGCCAATGCCGACCCGTGCTTGCGGCTGCCAATTGTCGACCATGTCGAGCCGCACCAGCGCGTCTACCTGCGCTGCGGCGCTCACCGGCGCTTCGCCGACGAAACGCGCCAGTTCGCGCGCCGCAATCGCGCCATCGAGGACCATCGTCAGCTTGATGACATTGGCATCGACCGCCGAAACCGAAATAGGCCCGCGTGTCACCGTGCCGTTGAACTGACAGCCGATCCGCCGCAGCGTCCCCGGCTTGGCGCACGCCGCTGCTTGCGCCGCCGTGCTGTCAAAAGTCATCGGCACCCGCGCGTTGAGCAGACGTTCGAGATCGACGACCCGCGCCGTCACCGGGACAGCAAGTGTGGAATCCTGCGCCGGCAACATGAACGGCGTCTCCACCCGCACCGGCTCGGGGTTGGAGCCGGCGCGATTGCAACTCGCCAGCACCAACAGGCCCATTATCGGCATCCAGCCGCGCCAGCCGGCAACAATCGGTCGCATATTGATCCCCAGCCCCAGCATCACGCGCTTATGCCATGCCAAGCGCCGATTGCGATAGCGCCGCGAGCACTCATGATGGGCGAAAATGACACGGGGGAATGCGACATGATGCTATGGACCGCTGCCGATCCGGCGCCCAACCCACGCCGGGTGCGCCTGTTTCTGGCATTGAAGGGCCTGTCGATCCCCGCCACCGACCTTGCCATGTTCAAGGGCGCCCACAAGGCCCCTGAGATGCTGGCGCGCAACCCGCGCGGCCAATTGCCCTTTCTCGAACTCGATGACGGCCGGGTGATCGCCGAAACCGTCTCGATCTGCCGCTATCTCGATGAACTCCACCCCGATCCGCCGCTGTTCGGCAGCAATGCCTATGAACGCGCCGAAACCGATATGTGGATCCGCCGCGCCGAAACCGCGCTTGGTACGCCGGTCAGCCTGTTCTGGCAGCATGGCCACCCGTTCACCGCCAAACTCGTCGAACAGATTCCCGCCATGGCCGAGCAGGCGCGCGTCCGCGCTCATGACGCCTATCGCTGGTTCGATGGCCAGTTGGCCGGCAAGACCTGGCTCGCCGGCGACCGGCTGACCATGGCCGATGTCGTGCTGCTGTCTCTGGTGGATTTCGGACAATTCATCGGGCTGGAGGCGCCTATGGCCTTGTCGGACTTGGCGGCATGGCACCAGCGTGCCACGACGGCCATGACCAATATGGGCAAAGCCAACGCTGGCACCGATATCGCAACAGCGCTATCACCGTCATAGGCTGATGGCGGCAGTCGCTAGGGGGACAGGAAATGGGCTTGAAACGCGCCGGATGGATGGCATTTGCCGGACGCACCTTGCGGCTGGCGGTGGCAGCCTGCGCCCTGCCCGTCGCTGCCTTTGCCCAGTCGACAACAGCGGTTTCCGCGCCGCTGGCACCCGCCGCAACCGCCATCGTCAAGCCCG
>JAAFIT010000076.1:0-1697 GCA_013298745.1 Sphingomonadales bacterium | reverse complement strand
GGTGGCAGCCTGCACCCTGCCCGTCGCCGCCCTGGCCCAATCGACAACGCCGGTTTCGACCACGCCGGTTTCGGCACCGCTGGCACCTGCCGCAACCGCCATCGTCAAGCCCGCCCCGCCGGCGTTCACCGCCAATGGCCGCCCGCGTATCGGGCTGGTGCTCAGCGGCGGCGGCGCCAAGGGCTTTGCCCATATCGGCGTCATCGAGGAGCTTGAACGCCGCCACATCCCCATCGATGTCATTTCGGGCACCAGCATGGGGGCTGTCGTCGGCAGCATGTATGCCATCGGCAACAATGCCGATGAATTGAAGGCCGTCGCCCGCGGCATCGATTGGAACAATGTTTTCAGCGATGCCCAAAATCGCAACGACCTGTCATTCCGCCGCAAGCGCGAGGTGCGCGATATCCTGCTCGATTTCCGGCTGCGCATCGATGATGGCAAGCCGGTGCTGCCCACCGGCGTGCTTGGCGGCCAGCGGCTGTTCGCCACCGTACAGGAACTGCTCGCCCCTTGGCGCGCCACCGAAGATTTCAACGATCTGCCGATACCGTTCCGCGCCGTCGCGACCAATATCGTCACCGGCGATGCCGTGGTGATGGGCAGCGGCAATTTATCGACAGCGGTGTTTTCCAGCATGTCGATCCCGGCCGCCTTCCCGCCGGTCAAGCGCGAGGGGCTGCTACTCGTCGATGGCATGCTCGCCGACAATCTGCCCGTCGATGTGGCGCGCCAGATGGGTGTCGATGTCGTCATCGTCGTCGATGTCGGTGAGCCGCCGCGCAATTCCCCCGACAAGATCAACAATGCCATCGATGTCTTTGCGCAGATGCAGTCGCTGCTCGGCTGGGAATCGATCCGCCGCCAGCGCGCTTCGATCGCCGGCAAGGATGTGTTGATCGATCCCGATATCACCGGCTTCAGCGTCAGCGCCTTCGACCGGCTGGAAGACGGCATCGAACGCGGCCGCGCTGCCGCCATCAAGGCCGGTGACAAGCTCGCGGCACTGTCGGTCAGCGATGCGCAATGGGCGGCGTATCTCGCCGAACGCGAGGCGCGCAGCAACCCGGCGCCGATCCGCATCGATCGCATCGAAATTGCCAACAGCTCGCCCAAGGTGCGCACCGCCGACATCAAGCCCTTGGTGACGACCCAGCCTGGCGACAAGCTCGATGGCGCAATCATGGCACGCGATGTGGCCAATATCTTCGCGCTCGATGAGTTCGAAAGCGTCAACTACCAGGTCGATCTGGATCCATCCGGCAACACGCTTGTCGTCAACACCCAGGGAGTGCGCGGCGCCTCCAAATACTGGATGACCGGCATCAACCTCGCCAGCAATTTCGGCAAGCAGGCGACCTTCGACTTGGCGCTGGCCTTTACCGACCGCGATTTCCTCGGCACCGGCGCCGAATGGCGTGGCTTTGCCCGCGTCGGCAATGATGTGCTGCTCGATGTCAGCCTCTACAAGCAGACGGGTTCACTCTTCGTCGAGCCGACCGCCTTCTTCCAGCGCTATTCGCGGTTGGTGACGCAGATCGGTTCAAGCCAGACCATCGATGCGGTACAGGTCTCGCGGCTCGGCACGGGCGTCGATGGCGGCAAGGTGTTCGGCAATTGGGGCGAGCTGCGCGCCGGGGTCCGCATTGGCGGCATCAACCCGACCGAAGGCAACAACGCCATCCCGGTGCCGCCAG
>JAAFIT010000075.1 GCA_013298745.1 Sphingomonadales bacterium | reverse complement strand
GGGCGTCGAAGGCGGCGTGACCAAGCATATTCCGTCGGGTGAGCAGCTGGCGATCTTCGATGCTGCCGAACGCTACAAGGCCGAGGGCACGCCGCTCGTCGTCGTCGCCGGCAAGGAATATGGCACCGGCTCGTCGCGCGACTGGGCGGCCAAGGGCACCACCCTGCTCGGCGTCCGCGCCGTCATCGCCGAAAGCTTCGAGCGCATTCACCGCTCCAACCTCGTCGGCATGGGCGTGTTGCCGCTGCAGTTCGCCGAAGGCCATGATCGCAAGACCGCCGGCCTTGATGGCACCGAAGTGTTCGACATCACCGGCGTCGCAACGCTCAAGCCGCGGCAGATCGTCACTGTTGGCTTCACCCGCGCCGATGGCAGCCAGGGTTCCTTCGATACCGTCTGCCGGATCGATACTGAGCAGGAACTTGCCTATTTCTATGCGGGCGGCATCCTGCCCTACGTGCTGCGCAAGCTGGCGAGCTAAACCATTCTTGCAGTGAAACGGAAATAAAATTGTCGTTTACATTACGATAACAACTTGTTGACGCAATTTCTGTTGCCATTTCCAAACAGCCCTTCGACACGTTTTTCCAGCACCGCAGTTCAGCGGTGCCGGAAAAACAGAGGGTTAACAAAAAAATGCATAAAGGGTGGCTTTCACTTTCGATCTTGAGCCTTGTTTCGGCACCAGCATTGGCCAATGGGACCCTCAATCGTGCGGACACGGCCGCGTCCAACCTGCCCGGTGACTTGGTGGGCAAGGCTGTCAGAGTTGCCAGCGGATCAAGCAATGGCCTGACATGGACGGCCAAGAACGCCATCATCGGGATGACGCCGACATCGGATGTACTGCCAGGTTCGCCCCCCAACAACATCGGCGGCGGCAATCCAATCTTCAAACCGTCGGCCAACAAGGCGGGCACCGTCGCGCTGATCATGGACTATGGCCTTGATGCGCAGAACAATCCGATCCTGTTCATCTGCTCGGGCAGTGTCGTTGGTGGCGGCATGTCGATTGCGACCGCTGCCCACTGCGTCAGCGATGGCGCCGGTACGGCAAACCCCCTGAAAACGACGGCTTACTTCTTCAAGGGCAACCCTGACGAACGCACACCCTTCCAGACCGGCGGTGTCGCGATTGATGTGACCCGTTACATGGTCAACCCTGGGTACACCGGCGAAGTGATCGATCAGAATGATATCGCCGTCCTCCGGCTGAAGAGCGCAGCGCCGACATTTGCCACGCGCTATGACCTTTACACCGGCACAACCGACCTCACCGGCACCAACTTCAACGTCGCTGGCTATGGCACGCGCTCGACCGTTGGCGGCGCAGCCGGCAACGTCGCACCCGCCGGGGCCCGCACCGGCTTCCTTCGTGAAGGCGACAACCGCTATGAATATGCCTGGGGTGATCCGCGGTTCCAGGGGTTCTTCACCACCCGTGATGTCGGCGGCCAGTTTGACGGCCAGAATTTCTTCGGCTTTGCTGAAGTCGAGTACAGCTTTGTTTCCGACTTCGACAACGGCACAACAACGAATGACACGGGTCGCCGGACGGCCAACGCGCTGGGGCTTGGCCTGATCGGCAATGCCAATTTCAACAACACCGGGGTAGGTGCTCGAGAAGTCGGTGTCGCCGGCGGCGATTCAGGCGGCCCAGGCTTCGTCGATGGCAAGCTTGCCTCGATCAATTCCTACGGCCTCAGCTTCGGGATTGGCGATTGCGTTGCGGGCCTGAACAGCAGCTGTGGCGAATTCAGCGGCTATGTGCCGGTGTTCATCCACAAGGACTTCATCAACGCAGCAATGGCGGTGCCGGAACCGTCGAATTGGGCGATGCTGATCGCCGGTTTCGGCCTCACCGGTGCGGCAATGCGCCGCCGCCGCAATGCGGTGGTTGCAGCGCGGTAAACACATGAAAAATTAATCGTCTATGCCCTACCCTGCCCTTCATGGTCACCGGTTCGCGGTGATTGTGAAGGGCAGGCGCGGCTTTCGCGCCCGGGGGCAAGAATGAGACGATCGACGCGGGCCTTGGCAAAGGCAACGCTGCTGACAACGTTGTTCGCAGGGTCGCTGCTGGCGGGATCGCTATCAGCCACAGCAGCCACGATCAACCTGCGCAACACCGGCGGCGTTACCGCCGGGTCCAATGTTTACAATGGTTTCATGGCAGCGGCGAATTTCTGGGCGTCGGTGCTTGCCAATGATGTCACGCTGAACCTCGACGTCGGCTACGCCCCGCTGGCAAGCGGCATCCTGGGTCAGGCCAGCAGCAACATGACCACGATTTCGGCGGTCTCTGCGGTCGCGGCCTTGCGGGCTTCGGCAACCTCGCCGCTCGACATGACGGCGGTGGCGCATTTGCCGACCTTGAGCAGCGCTGGTGGCATCACGGTCAAAGCGCCGAGCGCTCCGGTCTACAATCCGACAACGCTCACCTACACGACGACCAAGATCACCGACAACGACAACAGTGCCAACAATGTCTTGCTGAGCATCACCACCGCCAATGCCAAGGCACTGGGCTATTCCGGTTTTTCCGGGGCCGACGCGGCGATTACCTTTTCGAGCAAATTCGCTTTTGATTTCGATCCACGCAACGGCATCGCCGCCAACAGCCATGATTTCATTGGGGTCGCCACCCATGAAATCGGTCATGCGCTGGGCTTCGTCAGCGGCGTCGACCTCTATGATCTCTACACCAACAAGGGGCTCTATGCGAACCTCGCATTCGACCTGAACGACCTTGCCGCCGCGTCGACGCTCGATCTGTTCCGCTACAATCGCAGCAATCCCACCAAGCCGCTCGCCGCCACGGCTGCAGCGCCGATGCTCGACTGGTCGCCGGGTGGCGCGCCGTTTCTGTCGATCGATGGTGGTTATACCCCGCTCGACACCGGCAGCGGTATCGCTCGCATGTCGTCCGGCTTTTACAATGGCAACAGGCGCCAGGCATCGCACTGGATCGACAATACGTACGGTGCGACCACGCTCGGCTGCCAGACGCCGACCGCCACGATCGGCATTCTCGATCCGACGGCCGGCAAGTGCGAGCAACTGAGTGTCACATCGCTCGATCTCGCCGCAATGGATCTGATCGGCTGGACGCTCGGCAGCAGTGCCACCCAAAATGTCCGCTTCACCTCGTCACAGATCGCCGAATTGCCTCTGGGCGGCGTTTTTGCAGCATCGGCGGTCCCGGAACCGACGAGCTGGTCACTGCTGCTGCTCGGTTTTGGCGGCATCGGCCGCGTGCTGCGCCGCCGTCAGGCGCCATACGCGTTGGCCTGAACCGCCTCAGGCGCTTTCGAACAGCGAGGCTTCGGGCTGGCCCCAATCGCCGATCGGCCAGCCCCGACGTTTTGCTTCAGCTCGCAGCGCCGCCGACGGATTGACGGCCATCGCCGCACCGCCGCTGGCCAGCGCCGCCTCGAACGCCGGCAGGTCGGAAATATGGTCGGAATAGAAACGCCACGCCGCGTCCGCCATGCCGTTGCGTTCCAGCCAGGCCGCAATCATCCGGGCCTTGGCGTCGCCATAGCAATTCTCGCCGTCGATCGCGGCAAGCAGCCGGTCACCGTCCCGCTGTGACCGCGTGGCGATGACGTCCGTGATGCCGAGTGCTGCGCCGATTGCCACCGCGTAATAGGCGTTCGACGCCGTCGCGATGACCAGCCGTTGCCCGCGGGCGCGATCGGCGGCGAGGCTGGCCAGTGCGCCGGGAAAGATATCCTCGGCGACAATGCGCGCAGCAAACACCGCTGCGGCCGCTTCCACCCGCGCCATCGGCACGGCGCCACCCAAGACGATACGATGCGCCCAGCTTTTGAGCGAACCCCGATCGATCCACCCGAACTGGAACGCCAGTGCCGGCAGCAGCAGCAGCGGCAGCAACAGCACTCGCCACGGTGCCTGGTTGCGCAACCAGAACCGCAGCCATGGCACAAAGGTGCCGCGGCGGGTGAGCGTGCGGTCCATGTCGTAGATGCTGATCGTCATGCGCTTTGCTGATAGGCCGATGCGATGACCCGTGTCGATTCCACTGGCCTTGCGCCGGCGCCAGCGGGCAAGATGATCGGCAGCAGCAACACCGGAACCACCGCCCCATGGGACAGCTTTCGCTCGGACAACTCGCCGTCATCCTGTTGAGTGTCGCGATGTGGGTGGGCGCAGCCTGGGCGATCGTCATTGCCGCCCGCAAGATGGGGCTGTTCGGTCGCAAGCCCAAATAGGCGCAGCCTCGGCACTTGCCCTTGCAGCACCAATCCCGCACCTAGGGCGCATGACCGCACCGACCATCGAGGACAGCGCCAGCCCGGAAAACGGGCCACGCTGCATTCGTCTGGGAGGCGACATGACCATGGCGACGATCGGCGACATCGTGACGCCGCTGCGCGCCATGACACCCGCCGGCAACGGACTGACAGTCGATCTGGCGGGGATCACGGCGTTCGATACGGCCGGTGCCTGGATTGTCCATCGCCTCGTTGCGGACTGGACCGCCGCCGGCGTGCCCGCGCAGGTTGCGAACGCCAGCGCCGAGGCCGAACGCCTGATCGCCACCGTTGCCGCCAATGATGTGCCTGTGACCCGCCGCCCGCCGCGCGGCAATGCGATCATCGACCGGTTGAGCCGCATCGGCGGCGCGATCGTCGCCGCCGCCCATAACATCGGGCTGTTCCTGGCGTTTCTCGGCCAGACGTTGATCGTGCTGTTCCAGACGGTGTTCGGCCGGCGCAAGCTGCGCTGGAACGCCTTCATCCACCAATGCGAAGCCATTGGCGTCTCGGCACTCGGCATTGTCGGGCTGCTGCTGTTTCTCGTCGGCATCGTGGTGGCGCAACAGGGCGCCGTGCAGTTGCGCCAGTTCGGTGCCGATGTCTTTGTCGTCAACCTCATCGGTCGTTCGATTGCGCGTGAACTCGGCGTGTTGCTCACCGCGATCATGGTGGCCGGACGCTCGGCTTCGGCGTTTGCGGCGCAGATCGGCTCGATGAAGCTCAACCAGGAGGTCGATGCGCTGGCGACCATCGGCCTGTCCCCCATCGAAGTGCTCGTCATCCCGCGCGTCACCGCCATGGCGCTGATGCTGACGCTGCTGGGCTTTTACGGCATCGTCATGGCGATCCTTGGCGGCGGTCTGTTCGCCTGGGTGTCGCTCGATATTCCGCCCGCCAGCTTCATCCGGCGGTTGCAGGAGGTAACACCACTGTCCGATCTCGTCATCGGCCTTATCAAGGCGCCGGTGTTCGGGTTGATCATCGCCATGATGGGGTGTTTTCAGGGGTTGCAGGTTACCGGCAATGCCGAATCGGTGGGCGAACGCACCACCCGCGCCGTCGTTGAATCGATCTTTGCGGTGATCGTCCTCGATGCGTTCTTCGCGGTATTCTTTTCGGCGCTGGGATATAATTGATGCTGTCACCGACCCTGCCCGACAATGCCGATGTGGCGATCCGGGTGCGCGGGCTGCGCAACGCCTTTGGCGACCAGGTCATCCATGAACATCTCGATCTCGATGTGCGCGCCGGCGAGATCATCGGCATCGTCGGCGGCTCGGGCACCGGCAAATCGGTGCTGATGCGTTCCATCATCGGGCTGCAGCCGCCATCCGCTGGCGACATTCGCATTTTCGGCCAGGATGTCGCCGGGCTCGATGCCGCCGGCGCCCGCGATCTGCGCCGCCGCTGGGGGGTGCTGTTTCAGGAAGGCGCGCTGTTTTCCTCGCTGACCGTCGCTGAAAACATCGAAGTACCGATGCGCGAGTTTCTCCATCTCGACGAACGCCTGATGATGGAACTGGCAGGCTACAAGGTTGCCATGGTCGGCCTGCCGCCCGAGGCGGCGCCGAAATTCCCGTCCGAACTGTCGGGGGGCATGAAGAAGCGCGCCGGCCTCGCCCGCGCCCTGGCGCTCGACCCTCGGCTGCTGTTCCTTGACGAACCGACCGCCGGGCTTGATCCGATCAGCGCGGCCGCCTTTGACGATCTCATCCGGGCGCTGAAGGAAACCCTTGGGCTGACGGTCTTTCTCATCACCCATGACCTTGATACCTTGCACGCAATCTGCGACCGGGTGGCGGTGATCGCCGACAGAAAAGTTCTTGCCGTGGGCACTATCGCTGAACTGCTGACCTTTGATCACCCCTGGGTGAAAAGCTATTTCCACGGTCCGCGCGGCCGGGCAGCCCTGGCCCTCGAACCGATGTTGCCCGCCTGATGGAAACCCGCAGCAACTATGCCATCGTCGGCGCCGTGGTGGTGGCGCTTGTCATCGCGCTGTTCGTCGCGGTGATCTGGCTGGCGCAATTCTCGGGCGCCAGAGACCAGAAGTTCGATATCTTCTTCAAGCAGTCGATCACCGGGCTGGCGGTCGGCTCGCCTGTCGCCTTTAACGGCGTGCCGGTCGGCAAGATCGAAGCCATCAAGCTGCTGCCCGACACTCCGCAATATGTCCGCGTCCGCATCACCATTGGCGAGGATGTGCCGGTGTTGAAGGGCACCACTGCCGCGGTCGAAGGTGTCGGCTTCACCGGTGTCAGCCAGGTTTCGCTGGAAGGCGCCATGCAGGGGGCGGAACGTATTTCGGCACCCGGCCCCTATGGCGTGCCGGTCATCCCGCCGCGCGTCGGCGGCTTTGGCGCCTTGCTCGCCAGCGCACCGGAACTGCTCAACAATGTCTCGAAACTCACCGAGCGATTGTCGGAACTGCTCAACCCTGAAAATCGCACCTCGATCGCCGGCATCCTGAAGAACACCGACAAGGCGACCGCGGCACTGGCCGACCGCGCCCCCGAAATCGCCGCGGCCATTGTCGAGGCGCGGACGACGCTGCAGGCCGCCACCGCGGCGCTCAAACGCTTTGAAGCGCTGGCCGGCACCACCCAGACGCTGCTCGACAGCGAAGGCAAGCCGATGATTGCCGACCTGCGTCGCACCATCAAGGCCGCCGAGACGAGCCTCGCACATATCGACGCGCTGACCCAGGCGGCACAGCCGGGGGTCGAGACCCTGTCGAACGAAACCCTGCCCGAAGCCAACCGGCTGGTGCGTGACCTGCGCGACCTGACCATCAGCCTTGGTGCCGTTGCCGCCAAACTCGACGAGGACCCGGCGGGCGCGTTGATCGGTGGCCGCACCTTGCCCGATTATGTGCCGCCCAAGCCGAAGGACGAAAAATGACGGCAGCACTCCGCCTCCCGGTCCTGACGATTGCACTGGTGCTCGCCGGTTGTGGTCCGCTGGTGCAGATCGGCAGCACCGACAAGCCGCCGGTTTCGTTGCTGACACTGTCGGCAACCACGCCGCCCGCGACCTATGCGGGCCCGGCTCCAACAAGTGCGACGGTGGCAGTCGAAGTGCCGGCGGTGCCGCTACCGCTGCAGACGCTGCGCTTGCCGGTCACCACCAGCGCCATCGAAGTCCGTTATCTGACCGGCGCGACCTGGGCAGAACAGCCCAACCGCCAGTTCCAGCGTCTGCTCGCCGACACGCTGGCCGCCAAGGGTGTGCCCGTTGTCGATCCGCGCCAGACCCGCACGCCGCCGGCGCGCACCCTTACCGGCACGCTGTCACGCTTCGGTCTCGATGTCAGCGACCCGGCCAGCCCGGTCGTCCGCGTCCGCTATGATGCGCAGCTAGGTTCCAGCCGCACCGCGCCAACCGTGATGCTGCGCCGCTTCGATGCGGAGGAGCCGGTGGCGGCACAGACCCCGGTGGCGGTCGCCGCCGCGCTCAACCGGGCAGCGAACCGGGTTGCGGTCGATGTCGCGGCTTGGGTGACCGGTTGAACAATGCCATAACGGCGCAAACCAATAACAAATCCCTGGGGAGACTTTCGATGCCTTATGTTCGTCCCGATGTGCAGAGCCTGCTGTCGATGCTCGCCGCCACGCCCGGCCCGAAGATGGAGGAAGGTGACGCGGCCAGCGCCCGTGCGATGATGACGATGATGGGGCAGATGGTCGAAGCGCCGCGCCCCGACATTGCCGAAACCAAGAACCTCGCCATCCCCGGCCCCGCTGGCATCATTCCGGCGCGGCTGTATCGCAACACGCTCGCTACCGATCCGGCACCGGTGCTGGTGTTTTACCATGGCGGTGGCTGGGTGATCGGCGATCTCGACGTCTATGATTCGGTCTGCGCCGAAATCTGCCGGGTGCTCAACATGACGGTGGTTTCGGTCGATTACCGGCTGGCGCCCGAACATGTCTTCCCTGCCGCCGCCGAGGATTGCCTCGCCGCCACCGCCTGGGTGGCCAGCAGCCCGGCCGAGATCGGCCACAAGGTGACCGGCCTGGTTCCGGCCGGGGACAGCGCCGGCGGCAACCTTGCCGCCGTTGTTTCCCAGGAACAGCATGGCAAATTGCCGGTGCCGATCATCGCGCAATGGCTGATCTATCCCGGCGTCGACATGACCGCGGCCACCGGATCGATGGTCGATTTTGCCGACGGCTATCTGCTCACCGCCGGCGGCATGGAATGGTTCACCAGGCATTACATGGCCGATCACGACCTCACCCACCCGCGCGCGTCACCGTTGCTCGTCGACAGCCTCGCCGGCCAGCCGCCGGCGCTGGTCTACACCTGCAGCCTCGATCCGCTGCGCGATCAGGGCCGCGCCTATGCCGCCAAGCTGGTGGCCGCCGGCGTGCGCACGGTGTTCCGCGAAGCCGAGGGGCAGATTCATGGCAGCCTGACGCTGCGCGGCGGCATCCCGAGCGCGCAGGACGACCTGCACAAGAACCTCCACGCCCTCAAGCAGTTGATCAACGAAGCGACCGCATGATCACGACGGTTCCACGCCAGCACCCATCGGGCCTGCCCTATCGCGAGGGGGTCGGCGTGTTGCTGATCAATGCCGATGGCCATGTGTTTGTCGGGCAGCGCCTCGATTCCAAGCTGGAGGCCTGGCAGATGCCGCAGGGCGGCATCGACAAGGGCGAAGACCCGCGC
>JAAFIT010000077.1 GCA_013298745.1 Sphingomonadales bacterium | reverse complement strand
GCCGTTCACCGTGGCCTTTGTCATTCCCGATGCCAATGAGCGCCATCTGGTGACGGTCAGCAACGGCGTGATGATCCACGAAAAGGGCGCCACCGACGCCGCCGATGCGACGCTGGAGGTGCCGCGCCTCGCCCTGATCGGCCTCGTCGGTCGACAGGTGAAAGCCGTCGATCTGTTGCAAGCGGGCAAGATCAAGATCGCCGGCGATCCGGCCGTACTGCAACGCTTCCTTGGCCTTTTCGAACCGCCACGTGCGGGCTTCCCGTTGGTGACACCTTAGGGCATGTAGCGCCGCGATAAACGGCGCAGGGTAACGACAATTGAGCACTTCACACTCCCACAGCGGCCCCATGGGCTTGCCGCTCTGGACCTGGGCGGCGCCGATCGCCGGCGTCGCACTGGCAATCGCCAAGCTCGCGCATTTCGAACTGCCCTGGTTCATCGTTGCGCCGGTGCTCGTTGCGGCGGTGTTGTCCGCGGTCCATCATGCCGAAGTCATCGCCCATCGCATCGGTGAACCCTATGGCACGCTGGTGCTGGCGATCGCCGTCACCACCATCGAAGTCGGCCTGATCATTTCGCTGATGCTCGCCGACGGCCCCGAATCAAGCGCCCTGGCGCGCGACACGGTGTTTGCCGCGGTGATGATCATCCTCAATGGCATCGTCGGGCTGGCGCTGCTGATCGCCGGCGTCCGCCATCACGAGCCGGGGTTCAACCTGTCGGGCACCAATGCCGCCCTGACCGTGCTGTCGGCGCTGACAGTGCTGACGATGATCCTGCCCAATGTCACCGAAACAACGCCGGGGCCGTTCTACTCCAACATGCAGCTCGGCTTTGTCGCGGTCGTCTCGGTGGTGCTGTACCTCAGCTTTGTCTTCACCCAGACGATCCGCCACCGCGACTATTTCCTCTATTCGGGTGGTGACATCGAAACCGTGGCGCCGACCGAAACCCGCACAGCGCTCGCCGCGCTCGGGCTGCTGCTGGCGGCGTTGGTCGGCGTGGTCATGTCTGGGAAGGCGCTCGCCCCGACGATCACCGCCGCTGTCGACGCCGCCGGCGCTCCCGATGCGCTTGTCGGGGTCATCATCGCCGCGATCGTGCTGATGCCCGAAGGGCTGGCCGCCGTGCGCGCGGCGCGCGCCAACCGGCTGCAGGACAGTCTCAATCTGGCGCTGGGATCGGCGATGGCGTCGATCGGGCTGACCATTCCGGCCGTGGCGGTCGTGTCGCTTGCCAAGGGCTTTCCGCTCACCCTCGGCCTCGGCCCGCTTGATACCGAATTGCTGCTGCTGTCGCTGTTCCTTGCGGTTCTGTCGCTGCGTACCGGGCGGACAACAGCGCTCAACGGCGTCGTCCACCTCACCATCTTCGCGGTCTATCTGTTCACGGTGATCAATCCCTGACGACTGGCACCATGCGCCAGCATCTGATATGAACTAATCGTAATGTTCATTTCGGAAAGCGTATGATCGCCGTCCTCGACATCCTGATGAGCGAGATCGCCGGGCTGGGTCCGGAGTTTGCGCTGCTGTTCGGCGTTCCCGACCTGCGACCACTGCGGCGACGTCTGCGCATCACTGTCCGTTCGGGGAACAAACAGAAGCTGTTGATTCTGTAGCGCCTCAGAACCGCGTACGCAGCGCCAGTTCAACGGCGGGGTAGAGCTTCGATGTCCCCGGCGTGTCGGGGGCATCGTCCTGCAACCGCGCCTCGATGCGGATATCGCCGATTTGCGTCGGCAGCTCGGCGCCGGCCGTCACCACGCGGATCGTCTCGCGGCTTTGCGAAATCCGCTGGCGCGGCGGCTCGATACCGGCGAACGCCGCCGCCGACAGATTGAGATCTATGTGTCGGAACGAGGCATAATAGCGGCGGTTCCGTGTATCGGTGACGCTGCCGCTGACCGTCAACACCTGGGTATCGCCATCAAGCGAGTGGCCGATCGGCCGGCCCTTGTAGGTAAAGCCGGTGGTGTAGATGAAGTTGTTGTAGATCGACCCAGGCACCACGCCTCCGCCAAACAGCTTGGCGCCCTGGGTGTCGCTCCATTCGACAAAGCCCGTCCACATCGCGCCTTGGCCGCCCAACGGCCCGCTCGCCTGCACGCCGCCGAGCCGGGCGTAATGCGCGAGGCTCAAGTTGCGGCGGTCCTCCGCAAGTGCTTCAAAATAGGCCTTGGCCGTCACACTGCCGATCATCCGCGCATAGCTGAGATCGAAGCCGGCAAGCTGGTTGCCGGGGTCGTTCGACAGATTGCCATCATCGGCATTGCCCAGCCCGAACCACGCCTTGCCGAAGCTGCGGGCGTTGCATGGCCGGCCGCTGCCGCACATCTGGATGGCGCGGTGCAGGCCGATCTCGAGCCCCGGCGTCGGTTCAAAGGCGACGCGCATCCCCATCACCAGCGGATTGCGGTAATCGCGCTCCTCGTTGAGAACACCGGCAAACGCCTCCACCTTCACCGGCCCCAGCCATTTCAAGATCGGGATATTGAGCGGGTCGGGCGACAGCCGCCGGATGCCGATCTTGGGGAATGGCCGGGCGCTGTTGGAAAACAGCAAGGTGCCATCATTACCAGGGCCGAACCAGACTTCGTTGAACCCGGCATAGACCGCCCAGTTGCCGGACTTCACCGCGACATAGCCGGGCTCGAAATGATAGTCCGGCCCGACCTGGCCGGGGCGATAGCCGGCACCGTAGCTGACAAAGAATGCACCAGTGTCAATCTCGCCGTGGAAAGCCACATCGGCCTTTTCACGCGCGCCGCCGCCAAAATCGCGTACCAGTTGCACTTTGTTGGTGCCGGCCGCCATCACCTCGAACGAATTCATCGCCCGCGCCCGATTCGACAGCGCCCGCACGCGCGCCAGTGCGGCGCCGACATGCGGCGCCAAAGGCACGTTGCCGATGCTGTTGATGCCATTATCGATCTGCGCCCAGGGCAAGGGCCAGCTATTGACCGGGCCACGGATCACCCCGGCACTTTTCAGAATCTCGACATCCATCCGCAACTGGCGGTCACCGACATCCGCCCAGGGCGCGGCAAGGGCGGGCGCGGCGGCCAGCGAGGCCAACGACGCCAGCAAAGCCGGGAATCGACGACGTTTGACAGTAAGCGCTGACACGGATCAGCAGGCGTCCACGGTCACACGGGCGTATTTGTCCTCGAACCGGACAATATCGTCTTCGCCAAGATAACTGCCACACTGGACTTCGATGAGGTGAAGCGGCTGATCGCCGGGATTGCCCAGGCGATGGCGCGTTCCGGCCGGGATATAGACCGACTGGTTGGCACTGATTGTCTGTTCGGTATCACCGATAGTCACCTTGGCAACCCCTGACACGACGATCCAGTGTTCAGAGCGATGACGGTGCAGTTGCAAAGACTGCGCTTCACCCGGCTTCACAATGATGCGCTTTGTTTGAAACCCGTCGCCTGCATCGGTACATTCATAGGTTCCCCAAGGCCGATGCACGACCGGCGGCAACAGATGGCGGACACTATCGGTTGCCTTCAGCGTATCGACGACCTGCTTGACCTCCTGGCTGCGGTGGCGGGGAACGACCAGCACCGAATCGCGCGTAGAAACCACGATCAGATTGTCGACACCGAGTACGGCCACCGCCGGGCCACTATCATTGCGGATCAGATTATCATGCGAATCGATCGCGAAGACATCACCGTGCAGCGCATTGCCATCGGCGTCATGTGGCAGAATCTCCCACAGCGCATTCCACGACCCGACATCGGACCAGCCCAGATCGACCGGCACAACCGCGGCGCGATCGGTCCGCTCCATGATGGCATAATCGATCGAGACATTGGGCGCTGCCAAGAATGCACACCGCTCGGGCCGGACAAAACTGCCATCGAGCGTCGCTGCCTGCATCGCCATCCGGCAGGCTTCGGCGATGTTCGGTGCGTGCCGCGCCAGCTCGGCAAGATAGGCCTTTGCCGTGAAGACAAAGAGGCCACCATTCCAGGCATGACGACCACCATCGACAAACTGTTGCGCAACGGCGGCGATCGGCTTTTCGACAAAAGCCAGCACCGCATGGACACCGGGAAAATCAGCAAGGGCAGCGCCAATCTCGATATAGCCATAGCCGGTTTCAGCGCTTTCGGCCTTGATACCGAAGGTGACCAGACGGCCGACGCGCGCCACCGCCAGCGCCTGGGCGATGGCAATGTGAAAGGCCTCGAGCCGGGTGATGACATGGTCCGATGGCGCCACGACAAGAATGGCGTCGGGATCGAGGGCAATCGCCCGGTGTGCCGCGAGCGCGATCGCGGCGGCGGTATTGCGGCCTTCGGGTTCGAGGATGATGGCCGTTGCAGTGTATCCGGCTTCCGCCAATTGATCGGCGATCAGAAAGCGATGCTCCTCGCCGCCAACGATGATCGGCGCGGCAAAGCCCTGTTCCGCCGGAAATCGCCCGACGGTGGCCTGCAGCATCGACATGTCGCTGGCGATCGGGAGCAGTTGCTTGGGATGCAGCGCGCGCGACATCGGCCACAGCCGCGTGCCCGAACCACCCGACAGCACCACCGGAAACACATTGGCGAAAGGCGACGGCATCCAACAACCTTTGACTGGGCGGCGGTTTTCTCGTTGGCGGACAGCGGTAACCGCCGACGTACGATTGCGCCATAGCCAGTTTGCCGCGCAAGCGGAGATCGCGGAAGCTGCAAACGCTCTGGCAACAGCGCCGCTACACGGCTATCGACAGGGGCCGCCATAGTTGCACTGGCAGGCCGTCGAATAGGAATGCGATGTCGCAAATGCTCCAGACCAGTGAGGCCGAGGTGCCGGAGGCGGCGGCACTGCTCGGCTGGATCGCCCAGCTGCGCCGACACTGGCTGCTCGGCGTCATGCTTATCGCGGCCTCACTCATCATCGCCGTCAGCTACCTGCACATCGCAACCTATAAATACACGGCAGTCCTTAGCGTGACGCCAGCCGATCAAAGCGGCCAGAAGCCGACCGGCAACCTTGCCAGCCTCGGCTCGCTGGTTGGCGTCGATCTGTCGAGCCAGACCGGATCGGCCTTCGCCATGTATGCTGAAGCCGCTGTCTCCTACCCGGTCGCCGAAAAGCTCAGCCAGCGGGCGCCGCTCATGCGCGCCATCTTCAAGGAATCGTGGGACCCGGTGCGCCAGCAATGGCGCGAGCCACAGTCATTGCCGCGCAGCATCATCACCGGCGTCAAGCGCCTGCTCGGGGTGCCGATCAAGACGTGGACACCGCCCGATGGCCATGATCTGCAGAACTACATCGAAAAGAATGTCGTTGTCGCCGAGGACAAGAAGAAGGCGTTCATCCGGTTGTCTTACCTCAACCCGGATCCCAAGGTGGCTGTCGACCTGCTGACCGGCATCAATGCCGAGGCCGACAGCTTCCTGCGGGCGCGGTCGCTGGAACGATCGACGCGCTATGTCGAATATCTCGAACGCCGCCTCGCCGAGATTCAGGTTGTCGAATACCGACTGTCGATGGCGCAGGTTCTCGGCAATTATGAAAAGACCCGGATGATGGCGAGTTCCGACACGTCATTCGCCGCCGAATCCTTCGGCGATGTCTGGGTTTCGCCCAACTTCACGACGCCCAATCCGTGGATCGTGCTGGCGGTCGCCTTTGTTGCGGCATTGGCGCTCTGGATCGGCCTCGCGCTATTCGTGCTGCCATTGATTGCCCATCTGCGCCGCCAGCCGGCAGCCGACTGATCACCCTTCGGCGAGCATCCAGCGCAGCGTTTCGGCAAAGGGCCGCCGCCGGCTGCCGGGGACAAGGTTCCGCAGCTTTTGGGTGCTACCGGTCAACACCTTGATCTCGCCACCGCGCATCAACGCCGGATCGGTTTCGACCGCCATCCGGTGGCCGGTGATGGTGCTGGCAAGATCAAGCACCTCGGCGATCGAATAGGCGACTCCCGCCGCAAGGTTGACTGTCGTCCGAACCCCGGCCTCGGCGAGCGCTGCATAATCCTGCGCGACGTCGCGGACATCCGAAAATTCCCGCGCCACGTCGATATTGCCAAGCGTGATCACCGGTGCCCGTCGCCTGAAGGCCGCAACGATCTTGGCGATCAGAAAGCGTTCGGATTGGCCGACGCCGGTGTAATTGAAGGGCCGGGCAATGGTGATCGGCAAGCGATCGGCAAAGGTCGCGGCGAGATGCTCCATCGCGAGTTTGCTCACGGCATAGTCATTGGTCGGCCGCGGCACCGTCGTCTCGTCGATCGGCATCTGCAGCGTATTGCCATAGACACTGGCGCTGCTCGCCAGCACCACCGCCGACGGTCGGGATGGCGCTGCCGCCAGTGCCGCCAGCAGATTGCGTGTCCCCATGATATTGACGGCATAGATCTCGCCGACATCGCTGCTCGCCACATAGGCGATGGCGGCGAGATGGATCACATGCGTCGGGGCGATTTCGGCAACCAGCGCCGACAGTCGGGCCGCATCACCCAGATCGGCCCGATGCCAGCCAGGCGCCGACGTTGCATCGCGCGACGTGCCATGCACCTCGAACCCCCTGGCCTGAAGCGCTGCGGCGACATGATGGCCGGTAAAGCCTTCGATGCCCGTAATCAGCGCCCGCTTCGTCACCCGGCCTGCCCCGGATTGCGCGCCAGATCAGCTTCGACCATCATCGTGCACAGTGCCTCCAGCGACACCTGCGGCTGCCAGCCAAGTTCGGTTCGCGCCTTGGTGGCATCGCCGATCAACAACTCCACTTCGGCGGGTCGATAGAAGCGCGGGTTGACCCGTACCAGCACCTTGCCGGTCCGCCGGTCCCGCGCAATCTCGCTGTCGCCGCTGCCTTCGAAGTCAAGCGCAAAGCCGGCAGCTGTCGCGGCAAGGCGAACGAAATCGCGCACCGTTTCCGTGCGGCCAGTAGCCAGGACATAGGTATCGGATGTTTCCGCTTGGAGCATGCGCCACATGCCATCGACATATTCGCCGGCAAAACCCCAGTCCCGCCGCGCATCAAGATTGCCGAGTTCGAGGCAATCGAGGCTGCCGATGCGCAGCCGTGCCATCGCATCGGTGATCTTGCGGGTGACGAACTCGATACCGCGCAATGGCGATTCATGGTTGAAGAGGATGCCGCTCGACGCGAACAAGCCATAGGATTCACGATAGTTGATCGTCATCCAATGGGCGTAAAGCTTGGCCGCAGCATAGGGGCTGCGCGGATAAAAGTCCGTGGCTTCATCCTGCGGCACCGCCTGTACCTTACCATACATTTCCGAGGTCGAAGCCTGGTAGAAGCGGATCGAGGGATCGGTGAGCCGGATCGCCTCGAGCAGATTGACCGCGCCGATGCCGGTGATCTGTGCTGTTGCCGCTGGAATCTCGAACGACACGCCGACGAAGCTTTGAGCAGCAAGATTGTAGATTTCCTGCGGTGCCGCCTTGCGCACCAGCGAAATGCACGAACCCAGATCGGTCAGATCGAACTCCACCAAGGACAGGCGCGGATGGCTGGCAACGCCCAATGTCGCCAGCCGCCAGAAATCGACACTGCTGGTGCGGCGATAGGCGCCGACGACCGTATAGCCCTTGTCGAGCAGCAATTGCGCGAGATAGGCGCCATCCTGGCCGGTAACGCCGGTGATCAAGGCTGTTTTCATCGTTCCTACTGCTGCTGTGCCGGCAAAATTCAGCGCCCTAGCGTAATCCGCCAGAACACCGGGGACGCCCAGATACGCAGGATGCTGCCAAGATGCCAGCGCAAGTGTTTGAACGATCGATGGCTGTCGCGGCGGGCATCATGGCAAACAGCGACACGGCGATCGACCGCCAGCGCATGACCAGCGGCGTAAAGCCGGGCGCTGATGTCGTAATCTTCGCCGTAAAGAAAAAACCGCTCATCAAAGCCGCCAATGGCGCGGTAGGCGGCCGCATCGAACATCACGCACATCCCCGCCAGCCAGTAAAAGGGCGCTCCCGTGCTCGCCGGCTTGTCAGGATCGACCGGCGTGCGATCGCCGAGCAACCGCCGCCGTACCAGCGACCAGGGTGTCAGATTGGCGCGCACCGCATCCTCGGCTTGCCCTTCGATGTTGACGATCTGCGGCGAGATCGCCCCCAACCCCGGCACTGCCGCGGCGGTGCTGGCAAGCGCCGTGAACGGCTCCGCGCCCACCAGACGCAGATCGGGATTGAGAATGACGAACCAGTGCGTCCGGCATTCGCCAAAGGCGGCGTTGTGATTGGCACCAAAGCCCTTGGGTACCGCGTTGCGCAACACCGTGATGGCCAGATGCGGCCAGCGCGTCGCATCAAAGTCCTCGGGCGTGTTCAAGGTGACAATGACCGGCGCCCCGGCGAGTGTCGGCTCAGCATCGAGATCGCTCAACAAAGCGTGCAACAGCGCGCCATGGCCGTGACTGACGATCGAGAAGGTGAAAACACTCATTCCTTGGAGGCAGGCTCCGGCTGCACGTAAAGGTGCTTGGTGGCAACAACGCCTTGCGGACGGAACTTTCGAACCAACTGCCGTCCGGCTGCATCCACTCTGAGAACCAAATCGCGAATCGGCTGCTCGGGCCGGCCCCGAAAGCTCGTGACCCGGGTATACGGCTCACCACCGAGCGGCTCTGAGCCAAAATAGTAATTTGAAACGCAGCGGCGGATTGAATCTGACCTTACCATCGAGACCGAGTGCCAAGACTCAGAGCCCGTCGTCATGATGACAAGCCTATTGAAGAGGCTGGGGATAACGGTTGGTGCCGCCTTAACGCCATCGGGCCACACCTCAAGGTTACCGCCATTCTCGAGCTTCCAGTCATCCGTGCAGTAGTACAAAAGGTTGAGAATTCTGTACAATTCCCGGGAATGATCGTGAGAATTGTCAAGATGTGGGTTAAGAAAATCACCCTTAGCCATCATACTAATACCGCCAGCATAAAGCTTACGATCAGGCAAAAGCCCTTTCAGT
>JAAFIT010000074.1 GCA_013298745.1 Sphingomonadales bacterium | reverse complement strand
TGTTATCCGGCCCGACGACCATGACAAAGCTGCCCTTTTCATCGGCCTGGACGGCAGACTGCGGCAGCACCGGCCGTGTCGTTTCACCAGCGGTGATCCGCGTCTTGGCAAACGCACCGACGCGCAGGCCCGGGCTGTAGGGCAGTGCGATACGGGCGATGCCCTGGCGGCTGCTGTTGTCGATGACCGGATCAATAAGCCAGACGCGGCCCTGATAGGTTTGCGTCGATCCGACCGGCGTCACCGCGGCGGTCATGCCGGGGCGCAGCGATGCCATGTCCTGTTCGGCGACCAGCGCGCGCATTTCGAGAACACTGCCTTCGGCAATGCGGAACAGCACGACCCCCGGCGACACCACCTGACCGGTTTCGACCGAGCGGGCGAGGATGAGGCCATCCGACGGCGCGCGCACGCTCAACCGCGCAATTGCGGCTTCGTTGGCGGCAAGCTGTGCCTTGGCAACGCCGACGCGCGCTACGGCGCCATCGCGCGCCGCCGTGCGTTGATCGATATCGGCCTTGGAGATGAAGCCACGGCCGACAAGCGCCTGGGCACGCGCCAGATTGGCCTGGGCGAGATTGGCATCAGCCTGTGCCGATTGCAGCGCCGCAGCAAGCTGGCGCGAGGTCTGCGTCTGCACCGAAGAATCGATTTGAACCAGCAACTGGCCCTTGCGCACCTGCTGGCCGGCTTCGGCGAGGACCGACACAACGCGACCGCCTTCGCCCTGCACGCCAATGGCGGCGTCGCGGCGGGCGGCGATCGAGCCGGTGGCTGTCACGATATTGGCAACCGGCGTGTTGCCGGGCACCATGACGGTGACTTCGGGCACATTGGCGACCGGCGCGGGCGCCGCTTCCTTGGGACCGAACAGCCGCCAGGCGCTGAAGGCGACGACGGCAACACCGAGCAGGATCAGCACCGGCTTCACCCAGCCGCGACGCGCGCCAGCGACGTCGGCGCCTTCGGGGAAGGTGTAGACGGAGGCTGTCGCAGGATCTGGCAGCTTGTTATGCATGTTCATACTCGATCGTCCCTTGGGTGCGTACTGTATTATCCAAATACGTCACCCTGTGCAAGGCCCTCATAGCGCAGGAGTGTGGCAACGCGAAGGCGCTTTGAGTGAGACTCGAACGATTTTTCGCATTTTGGCACAAAATGATGGCAATGCCGAACTGGGGTCGCCAAAGTCATGCCACAAGTGCCGCGGCGAAATAGACAATCAGCCGCGAATATGGGCAACGGAGTGGCAAATGACATTCTTCGGCATTATCGGCACAGCGTTTGTCGGCTTGATTGTCGGGGTGCTGGCCAAATGGTTGATGCCCGGACGCCAGCCATCGGGCTTTTTCATCACCATCCTGATCGGTGTCGCCGGCGCTTTCGTGGCGCGGGCTATCGGCAAGGGCCTGTTCGGCTGGTATGGCGACGGCGGCGCGCCGGGGTGGACGATGTCGGTGCTCGGCGCGATGCTGGTGATCTTCATCTGGCAGAAATTGCGCAGTTGAAGCCATGTTCACCGACGCGAAAGCCGGCTTTCGCCAAGATGGCGCAGATGAGGCATCATGCCTCGGGGAGATGCGAATGAACCGCGTATTCAATCGTCGTAACGCCGCGCGGACGGCCGGCCTCGCCGTCGCAATGGCGTGGCAGGGCGTCGCCGCCGCACAGACCGCCGTTCCGGCCCGCACGCCGACGACACTGACCCTGACGGTTGAAGGCCGCGCCACCCGCACCCCCGATGTTGCTGAAGTCTCTGGTGGTGTGGTCACCAGCGCGCCGACCGCGGCCGCCGCGATGGCCGAAAATGCCAGCAAGATGAATGCCGTTGTCAACGCCGTCCGCAAGGCCGGCATCGCCGATCGGGATATCCAGACAACGGGGCTCAATCTCGCGCCGCAATATCGTTACGAGAACAACCAACCGCCGGTGCTGACTGGCTATCAGGCGACCAACACGGTCAATCTGCGAATTCGCAAAATCGCCGATACCGGCAAGCTGCTCGATACTTTGGTGTCGGTCGGTGCCAACCAGATCAACGGCCCGAACTTCCGCGTGGAGGACAGTGAAGCGGCGCTTGATGAAGCGCGCCAGGCGGCGGTGAAAACGGCAAAGGCGCGCGCCGACCTTTATGCGGCCGCCACTGGCCTGCGCGTGCGCCGCATCGTCACCCTGTCGGAGAGCGGTGGATTTGACCCGGGGCCACGGCCGATGATGATGAAGGCGATGGCGATGGATGCAGCACCTGCCCCGCCGACGCCGGTGGCGCCGGGCGAGGTGTCGCTGAACATCAACCTGACGGTGGTGTACGAACTCGAATAGCCTCAAGGGATCGTTGTGCCGCCGTCGATGACGAAGCCCTGCGACGGCGGCGCTGCATGCGTCAGGCGATCGTTGCGCCGCCGTCGATGACGAAGCCCTCCGACGGCGGCGCTGCATGCGTCAGGCGATCGTTGCGCCGCCGTCGATGACGAAGCATTGCCCGGTGGCGAACCCGCCGGCCTTGCCTGCCAACAGGACCGCCATGCCGGCGATTTCATCGGGAATGCCGATGCGGCGCAGCGGGGCGTTGCTGGTGGAAACCTTCAGGATATCGGGATTATCCCACAATGCCTTGGCGAAATCGGTCTTGATGAGGCCGGGGGCGATGCAGTTGACGCGGACATTGTCCGGCCCGAATTCGGCGGCGAGGTTGCGCGCCAGCTGCATGTCTGCGGCCTTGGAGATGCAATAGGCGCCGATGACAGTCGAGGCCTTCAGGCCGCCGACCGACGAGATGATGGTGATGTTGCCCTGTTTGCGCGCCCGCATCGCCGGGGCGACCATGGTGATCAGCCAATGGTTCGAAATGATGTTGTTCTGCAGGATCTTGCCGAACTGATCATCGCTGATGCCCTCTTGTGGTCCGAAATAGGGGTTTGACGCGGCGTTGCAGACGAGATGATCGATCTGGCCATATTTTTCGATGGTCTTGTCGACGAGTGCCTGCAGGCTCGCCTTATCGGCGATGTTGGCGGGAATGGCGAAGGCGGCATCACGGCCGACGGCGGCATTGATCTCGGCAACGGCCGCATCGCAGACATCGGCCTTGCGGCTGGAAATGATGACATTGGCGCCATGTTCGGCCATGCGATGCGCAATCGCCTTGCCGATGCCCTTGGAAGAACCGGTGATAAGCGCCGTCTGGCCGCTGAGATCGAAAAGTGCTGGCAGTGTCATGATCATCTCCCCGTTGTTTTGCCTTCTATGGCGTGCGCTTTGCCGCCTGTCATCCACCGATGATGACAAGTGCGTTGCACGGCGTCATGGTGCGCCATGGTCGAATCAATGACGTCTAATTTAGCCCGGCCGGGCGTGCGCGCCACGGTGCTGGCGTGCTTGTTCTTTGCTGGCTTTGGAGCGCTGATCCCGTTTCTGCCGGTGTGGCTGGAAAAGGCGCATGGCTTTACCGGCTCGCAAATCGGCCTTGTTCTGGCGATTGGCGGTTTCTCGCGGATCATCGCAGGTCCGTTGACCGCCGCCTGGGCGGATGGCCGCAGCGACAGACGCGCGCCTATGTTCCTTTTCTCGATCATACTGACAGCAGGCTTTGCCTCGCTGTGGTTTGTCGAAAATTTTGCCCTGGTGTTCGCCATCATCCTGATCATGGACGTGGCCTTCTGGGGGCTGGTGCCAGTTGTTGAAGCGGCATTGCTGCGGCTGACAAAGTATGGCTGGCCGCGATACGGGCTGGCGCGCGGGCTCGCGTCGGCCGCCTTCGTTGTGGGTTCGAGCGTCGTTGGAAGCCTGATCGATGGTTATGGACCATGGGCGATCTGGGCCTGGCTGTTCGGTATTTCGGCGTTGTTGATCGTTGCGGCAGCGTGGATGAAGCCCGAGCCGGTGGGTGGTGACCGCGAGGCGCCCTTTGCGTCGCGCTTTGCCTCGGGCATCGGCATGTTGAAGGATCGCAAGTTCGCGCTGATGATCTTTGCCGCCGGCTTGATCCAGGCGACGCACAGCTATTTCTACGTCGCGGGCACCTTGATCTGGACCAACGACCAGCAATTGTCCTCCACGCTCGCCGGTAATCTCTGGTCGGTGGGGGTGATCGCCGAGGTCGGCTTCCTGATTTTCCTGGCGCGCTGGACCGAAAAGTTCACGCCCGAAACACTGATCCTGTTCGGCGGGCTTTCGGCGATCGTGCGCTGGACCGCGCTGTCGATGCTGCCGCCGGTGTGGATGCTGTTTCCGTTGCAGCTGCTGCATGCCGGCACCTTTGCCGCCACGTTCCTCGGCGGCGTCCGCATGACCCAGGCGCTGCATGGTGATGAACGCACGCCGACAGCGCAGATGATTTATATGGCGCTGGCGTCAGCGCCGGCACAGGCGATCACGACGCTGATTTCCGGTGAATTGTACGAGTATCTCAACGCCACCGGGCGGGGCGCGCTGGGCTATCTGTCGATGACGTTCGTCGCCATCATCGGGACCGGCCTCGCGTGGTTGCTGTGGTTGCGGCGTGACGCTGTCGCGGCGCCAGCGGGGCTTCCAGCCGAATAAGCGCGACTTCTGCTGTGTCAGTCGTGCGCCTTGTCGGGCTCGCTGGCATATGGGGGCAGGGGGATCGCCGCGGCGGCTGCGCGCAGGGCGTTTGACCAGCGATCGTTGATCTCGTGATAATATTTGTCGTCGGTTTCGATCCGGTGAATGAGTTCGGGGCGTGAAACGCCGCTGCGCACCGTCACCACGTCGATCGGCAGGCCAACGGCAAGGTTCGAACGCATCGTCGCTGAAAACGAAATCAGCCCGACCTTGATCGCTTCGGCCATCGGCGTTTCGAAATTGATCATGCGATCGAGCACCGGCTTGCCATATTTCAGCTCGCCAATCTGCAAATAGGGCGTATCGGCCTGGCATTCGATGAAATTGCCGGCGCCATAGATCAGGAACAGGCGCGGCTTGCGACCATCGATCGAGCCGGCGAGTAATAGCGTGGCATCGGTCTGCACCTTGTCGTCGTTGACGACGGCATCGATCGACGCCTTGGATTCGGACAGCGCCTGGCCGACGATCTGTGCGCAGCGGAACACCGTTGGTGCGGTGGCGAGAAACTCCTTTTCGCCACTGTCGGGCATGACGACGCCCAGATCGACGCGGCTAAGAGCGCTTTGCGTGACCGACAGGCTGCCGGCCGAGCAGGCGACGACGATGCGGTCGGGATTGCTCTCCAACACGCGCAGCTTGCGATAGGTGGAGATATTGTCGACGCCGGCGTTGGTGCGCGTGTCGGCCATCATTACCAGGCCTTCGCGGACCAGGATTCCGATGCAATAGGTCATCGCCAGACGCTCCCCGCTAAACTGCCTGTGCTGGTCATTGTGCTGGTTGGGTTTGCCATCGGTCACCATCAAGGTTCAATTCTGTGCTTGGCGCTGGGATTGCGCAGTGCCGATGCCGACGCTGTGTTGGGTCGTCACGCTGACCAGCAGTGTTTCCGCGCCGCCACCGCGCCGGGCGCCGCGCACCGGCGCTGCGTCGCGATAATCCAGCCCGACGGCGACCCGCAGATACGCATCATTGGTCGAGATCCCATTGGTCGGATCAAAGCCCACCCAGCCAAGGCCATCGATCAAGGCTTCGACCCAGGCATGGCCGGCGGGCTGCACAACAAGACCATCGGCGCGCAGCAGATGGCCCGAGACATAGCGGGCGGGAATGCCGAGCGAGCGCGCCGCCGCCAGAAAGATATGGCTGTAATCCTGGCAGACACCGGCGCCGAGGCCAAAGGCGTGGATGGCATCGGTATGGCTGTGCGTCACATCGGCATCGAACACCATGTTGGTGTAAAGCGCGAGTGTGAGATTGTGGCAGCTGTCGAGCGGATTATCGGCGCGGCAGCCGCGGGCCAGCGCCAGAATCGCGGCATCGGCTGTGCTGAGCGGCGTCGTTCGCAGGAAGACCTCGGGTGGCAAAGGCTCGGCGGCGCCCGCAACCACGCCCGCTGAATCATGAGTGTCGACCTCGCCGGTGACATGCAGCGACAGTTTGCGGATCGGCTGATCGGCATAGAACATGTGAATGACATTGCCGAAACTGTCGTGCGACCGCCGCAAATGGCCGTCGACATCGGTATCGAGCCGCCAGTTGAGGATGAACTGACTGTCGTGGCCCGATGGTTCGACATGCAGCAATTGCACGACATCGCTCGCCAGCGACGAGTAATCATAGGATGTGAAATAATCGACACGGATCCGCATCAGGCGGTCCGCTCACGCATGTCGCCGCTGGTGATCATTATCGATCCTAGAACAGATATTGTTCGGCGATCGCATCGCCGAGCTTGTTGTTGTCGTTGATGAACTGCGTCAGAAACTCGTGCAGACCGGCGGCAAAAATGGCGTCGATGTCGCCGCCCATCAGCTTGGCATGGCCGGCCGCGGCAAGGCGATGCGCCGGGCCACGCTTGCCGGAATGGGCAGCAAGCAGATCGAGATGGCGCAAAATCTCATCATAACAGGCGGCCAGGCTGCGCGGCATCTGGTGGTTGAGGATGAGCAGGTCCGCCACCAGCCAAGGCTTGACGGAGTCGCGATAGACCCAGCGATAGGCCGTCATCGCCGACACGGTGCGCAGGATCGTCGTCCATTGGAAATAGTCGAGGCTGCCGCCGACACTTTCGCCGCGCGGCAGCAGCAGGTGATATTTGACATCGAGCAGCCGCGCCGAATTGTCGGCCCGCTCGATCGCCGAACCCAGATTGACGAACCAGAAGGCATCGCCGCGCAACATCGTGCGCTGTGCCGCGCCCTCAAAAGCGGAAATTGCATGTTTGACCAGGTCGAGCAGCGGCCCAAGCGTGTCACGGCTGGCGAGTTTGGTGCCATAGCGGGCAATTTCGAGCCACGCCGTGTTGATCGCTTCCCAGGCTTCCTCGGTCAGCGCGGTGCGCACCGAACGGGCGTTGGCGCGCGCCACTTCAAGGCAGGAGCGGATCGACGAAGGGTTCTCCGGATCGAGCGTCAGGAACTCGGTGATGCTGTGTTCGTCGATCGGCAGACCGCGAGCCTTGTAGGAAAAGGTCATCCACGTCGATGCCAGCGCCGATTCCCAGGCATTGCCGGCGCCGCCATAGGAGGAGGGCAGGGCAGCAAGGCGCTGGGTTGCCTCGATCAACCGCGCCGTGAAATCAGCGCGTTCGAGATAGCGGCCCATCCAGTAAAGGTTCGAGGCTGTTCTAGAAAGCATGCGTCACCTTCATGCACAGCGGTCCTGCGGCGCCTGAGCGCGACATGTCACGACGCATCGTCAATAATCCATGTGTCTTTGGTGCCCCCGCCCTGGCTTGAATTCACGACCAGCGAGCCTGGCGTCATCGCGACGCGAGTCAGGCCGCCGGGCACGATCTGGCTGCCGTTCTTCCCCGTCAGCACGAACGGCCGCAGATCGACATGGCGGGCGGCGATGCCGGCATCGGTTGCGGTCGGGCAGGTCGACAGCGCCAGTGTCGGCTGGGCGATGAACTTTTCCGGATGCGCTTTCAGCTTGGCAGCAAAGGCGGCCAGTGTTGCCTGGGGCGCGTGCGGGCCTATGAGCATGCCATAGCCGCCCGAACCATCGACTTCCTTGACGACCAGTTCGGCAAGATGATCGAGGACATAGCCGAGCGCTTCGGGTTCGCGGCATCGCCATGTCGGCACATTGTGCAGGATCGGCTCTTCGCCCATGTAGAAGCGGACGATATCCGGCATGTAGGAATAGATGGCCTTGTCATCGGCAATGCCGGTGCCAACCGCATTGGCCAACGTGACATTGCCCTGGGAATAGGCCGCCATCAGGCCCGGGACGCCGAGCATCGAGGCCGGATTGAAGGCCAGCGGATCGATGAAATCATCATCGAGCCGGCGATAGATGACATCGACACGCTCCGGCCCTTCGGTGGTGCGCATGTAGACGATGTCGTCGCGGACAAACAGGTCCGAGCCTTCGACGAGTTCGATGCCAAGTTTGTCCGCCAGAAAACTGTGCTCGTAAAAGGCGCTGTTGTGGCGTCCCGGCGTCAGCAGCACGCACACCGGGGCATTGCCGCGCCCCGACCGTGGACTGACCGAGGCGAGCGTTTCGAGCAGCATTTCCGGATAGGTTTCAACCGGCGCCACCTTGACCTGATCGAACAGCTCGGGGACCAGCTTGAGCATCACCTCGCGGTTTTCGAGCATGTAGGACACACCCGAGGGCGTGCGGGCATTGTCCTCAAGGACATAGAATTCATCGGGGCCGGTGCGGACCAGATCGATGCCGGCGATATGCGTCCAGACCCCGCCGGGTGGCTTTCTGCCGACCATCTGCAGGCAATAGCCGGGATTCTGCAGCACCAGATCAGAGGGCACGATGCCAGCGCGCAGAATGTCACGCGGGCCGTAGACATCGGCCAGAAAAGCATTGAGTGCGGCCACTCGTTGCTTCAGTCCGCGTTCCAGCCGGGTCCACTCGCTGCGCGCCAGAATGCGCGGCACGATATCAAAGGGGATCAACCGCTCGGCAGCATCAGGATCGCCATAGACGGCAAAGGTGATGCCGATGCGCCGAAAAAACAGCTCCGCCTGGCTGCGCCGCGCCGCCATCAATTCCTGCGGGCTGTGATCGAGCCAGCTCTGGATCGACCGATAGGCGGCATTGACATCGCCACCGCTGGTGCGGCCATAGACCTCGCTGAGGCCATACATTTCATCAAAGGCGGTTGCTGCTGCCATCGTCGCTCCCGTTGCTGCGGTTGCGATACTGTGCAGTGCAGCGAAGCGGCGCAAGTTTATTGTGACATGCGACCGCTCACCGCGGCAAAGGTTTCAACCTGTGGCGACATTGCCGCTATTGCGGGCGGACATTGCTGCTGTCCTCGGGCGTGCGGTCAACCCGCGGCGGTGGAGCCGGCCGCTCCATTCGCTGTGGTGGTTCATAGCGGGGCTGCTCCACCCGTGGTGCACCATAATTGGCGACCGGACGGGGGGCTTCGCTGCGTGGCAGCCCACCCATCGCCGGGCGCACGTCGCCACGGCCCTGCCAGCCC
>JAAFIT010000073.1:5921-9075 GCA_013298745.1 Sphingomonadales bacterium | reverse complement strand
ACCAGGGAACTTCAGCGCGCGATAGAAGGTCGTGCCATCAAGCCGCTTCTGATCGACATATTTGAGGAAATTGGCGGTGGTGATCGGCGCGCGCTGCTTTTCGAGCTCGAGCGTGATCGGCCCGGCACTGGTGTTGAGAACGACCTTGACCGTCGCCGGCTTCGGCGGCGGCGGCGTTTCGGTGGGCGGTGGCGGTGGCGGTGGCGGTGGCGACACCTCCTGCGCCAGAACGGGCGCGGCGGCGAGCAGCAGGACGAGCGCGAGGCGACGGTGCAGGATCATTGACTGAGTGTAGCGCCGCCACCCGCCAAGGCAATGTCGCTGCGAACCCCCGTTGACGCCGGCGACGGCGCGACCGACAAGCAGCGGTGATGGCCAAGCTGTATTTCTATTATTCGTCGATGAACGCCGGCAAATCGACCATGCTGCTGCAGGCGAGCTTCAACTATCGCGAGCGCGGCATGGCGACCCTGTTGTTCACCGCCGGCATCGACACCCGCACCGAAAGCGGCGTCATCGCTTCGCGTATCGGCCTGTCGGCGCCGGCGACGCCATTTTTTGCCGAGACCGACCTGCACAGCTTCGTCGCCGCCGATCATGCGCGGCAGCGGGTCGATTGCGTGCTTGTCGATGAAGCGCAGTTCCTGACGCAAGCGCAGGTGTGGCAGTTGGCGCGCATCGCCGATGATCTGGGTATTCCGGTGCTGGCCTATGGCCTGCGCACCGATTTCCTGGGGGCGTTGTTCGAAGGCAGCCAGTGGCTGCTGGCGCTCGCCGATGTGCTGACCGAGATCAAGGCGGTCTGTGCCTGTGGCCGCAAGGCGACGATGAACCTGCGCATCGATGCCGATGGCAACGCTGTGGCGGCAGGTGCCCAAACCGAAATCGGCGGCAATGATCGTTATGTGGCGCTATGCCGCCGCCACTTCACCGCGGCGCTTGCCGGCGTCGCCCCAGCCGGAGAAGCCAACGCATGACCGACATCTTCAACCAACCCGTGCGCACCATTGATGGCAAGGATGTGACGCTGGAGGATTGGCGCGGCCAGGTGCTGCTGATCGTCAACACCGCCAGCAAATGCGGTTTCACCCCGCAATATGAAGGCCTTGAAGCCTTGCAGAAGCAATATGCCGGCAAGGGCTTTTCGGTGCTCGGCTTTCCCTGCAACCAGTTCGGCGCGCAAGAGCCGGGTGACGAGGCCGAGATCGCCAATTTCTGCAAACTGACTTATGATGTCGACTTTCCGATGTTCGCCAAGGTCGATGTCAATGGCGACAGCGCGCATCCGCTCTTCAAGGCGTTGAAGGCCGCCGCCCCCGGCCTGCTCGGCAGCGAAGGCATCAAGTGGAATTTCACCAAGTTCCTCGTTGATCGCAGCGGCAAGGTCGTCGATCGCTTTGCCCCTACCACCAAGCCCGAAGCCATCGCCGCCGATATCGAGAAACTGCTGTAAAGGATCCGCCGCCATGCTCGACACCCCTGCCAGCGACGCGCCGAACGACCTTGAATCCTTCTGGATGCCGTTCACCGACAATCGCTATTTCAAAGCCAATCCGCGCATGCTGGCGAGCGCGAGCGGCATGTATTACGCGACACCGGAAGGCCGGCGCGTTCTGGATGGCACGGCAGGGCTGTGGTGCGTCAATGCTGGCCATGGCCGCGAAACCATTACCGCCGCGATCCGCGAACAGGCCGGCAAGCTCGATTTCGCGCCGAATTTCCAGCTCGGCCACCCGCTGGCGTTTCAGGTCGCGGCGCGCATCGGCGCCATCATGCCGGCCAATATCGATCGCATCTTCGTCGCCAATTCGGGGTCCGAAGCGGTCGATACGGCGCTGAAGATCGCGCTCGCCTATCACCGCGCGCGCGGCCAGGGCACCCGCACCCGATTGATCGGCCGGGAACGCGGCTATCACGGCACCGGCTTCGGCGGCATTTCGGTGGGCGGCATCGTGTCGAATCGGCGCGTTTTCGGTTCCGGGCTGCCCGGCACCGATCATTTGCCCCACACCCATGATCTGGCGCGCAACGCCTTCACTCGCGGCCAGCCTGAACATGGCGCACACCTTGCGGACACCCTCGAAAACCTTGTCGCGCTGCACGGCGCCGAAACCATCGCCGCGGTGATCGTCGAGCCGCTGGCGGGCTCCACCGGCGTGCTGGTGCCGCCCAAGGGCTATCTCGAGCGGCTGCGCGCCATTTGCGATCGCCACGGTATTCTGCTGATTTTCCGATCTCAGCCGACCGAAACCGGTGATGAGGTCATCACCGGTTTCGGTCGGCTGGGCGCCGCGACTGCAGCGGAACGCTTCGGTGTGATTCCCGACATCATCACGCTGGCGAAGGGCATCACCAATGCGGCCGTGCCGATGGGCGCCATCGCCTGCAACCGCGAAATCTATGATACCGTCACCGGCGCGCCGGGCGCTGCCGCCGGGATCGAACTGTTCCACGGCTACACCTATTCGGCGCATCCGCTCGCCTGTGCGGCGGCACTGGCGACGCTCGATCTGTATCGTGACGAAGCGCTGTTCGCGCGTGCCCACAGCCTTGAAGCGCGATGGGAGACGGCGATGCACAGCCTTGCCGACGCGCCCCATGTCATCGATGTCCGCAACTTCGGGCTTGTCGCCGGTATCGAACTGACACCACGGCCCGATGCGCCTGGCGCCCGCGCGCAGGAATTGTTCCGCAAATTGTTCGATCAAGGGCTTTTGGTGCGCGCCACGGCAGACATCATCGCGCTGTCGCCGCCGTTGATCGTTACCGAGGAGCAGATCGATACCATGGTACGAATGTTGCGGGCGGCGTTGACCGAGTTGGCCTGAAGACTGCCGGGGTGGTTCGGCAGATTCTGTCCATTCTGTAATATTTTTCGGGGCAGCCTCTTGCTAATGCGAGGGACGGCCCTAAATCCGGGCGATGGCCGCCACCGGCCTGACCAACAACGGGATGATGATGGCCGGGCCAGGACCGCATAAAGTTGATTTGCGCGAAGTGATGGGCTGGATCGGGCCGATCATCGGGCCCGATCGCAATTTCTTCTGGCTGTCGATCATTTATGGCATCGGCATCAGCCTGTTGTCGCTGGCGACGCCGATTTCGGTGCAGCTGCTGATCAACAGCATCGCCAATACGGCGCTGCCCACCCCGC
>JAAFIT010000073.1:0-5911 GCA_013298745.1 Sphingomonadales bacterium | reverse complement strand
CGGCCTGATGCGCACCTATATGATGGAGCTGTTCCGCCGCCGCTTCATGGCGAGGTTGGTTGCCGATATCACCATGCGGGCGATCAATGCCGCCAATCCGTTCTTTGCCGACAACCGCCGCATCGATCTGTTCAACCGCTATTTCGAGATGATCAACATCCAGAAGACGGTACCGTCGTTGCTGATCGGCGGGTTCACCATCCTGTTGCAGGGCGCGGTCGGGATCATCGTTACCTCTTTTTATCACCCGATTTTCCTGGCCTTCAACTTCATCGTTGTCGTGCTGCTGTGGTTGATATGGCGAGTCTGGTCGCGCGGTGCGCTGCGCACGGCATTGACCGTCAGCCACGAAAAATATGCAGCGGCCCAGTGGCTGGAAAGCGTCGGCGCCTCCAATGGTTTCTACAAATCTGCGCGGCACATCGATTTCGCGTTGGCCCGGTCGGAAGAGGTGACCGCTGCCTATGTCGAGGCGCACAAGCAGCATTTCAGCTATTATCTGCCGCAGAATGTCGCGCTGGCGGTGCTGTATGCCGTGGCGTCAGCCGGGCTGCTGGCGCTTGGCGGCTGGCTGGTCATCCAGGAGCAATTGTCGATCGGCCAGTTGGTTGCGGCCGAGCTGATCCTGTCGGGTGTGTTCTACGGCATTTCGCAGATGTCGGCGTATCTTGATGATTATTATGATTTCTTTGCGGCCGTCGAGGAGCTTTCGCTGCTCTATTCGATCCCGCAGGAACCACCGCCGCCGGAACGCACCGTGCCGCTGCCGCCGCGCGGCTCCGGCCTCACAATGTCGCGGGTCAGCTTCGTTCACAACGCCGGACCGGGCGAGTTCAATCTGACAATCCCCGATGGCGTAAAGCTGGTGGCCCAGGGCTCACCGGGGATGGAACGTGTGTTCTCCACCATGCTCAAGCGCCACCGCAAGCCTGACAAGGGGCTGATCACCATCGGCGGCATCGATATCGGCTCTCTCGATCTGCTCGAACTGCGCACCGATGTGCAGGTCCTCGACCGTCCGGCTGTGGTCGAGTGCACCATTGCCGAATATCTTTCGCTAGCCAATCCACTTGCCGATCCCGCGGCGATGATGCGCGCGCTCCACCTTGTCGGGCTCGATGATCGTATCGCCATGTTGCCCGATGGCATGCAGACGATGCTCTCCTCCACCGGCTATCCGCTGTCCCTCGGCAAGACAATGCAGCTGCGGCTCGCTTCTGCCGTACTAGCCGAGCCACGCATTCTGGTCTTGTCCCCCTTGTTCGACATGGTGACGCGCAACCGTTTGCAGGCCGTGTTCGATCATTTCGCCGACAAGCAGACAACAATCATCCATTTCACGAACCGTCCGGAGGATCTGACGCTGGAAGGGTTCCTGTGGCTGGGCCGCGAGCGCCAGAGCATCGTGACGGATCGAGCCAGCTTCGATGCCCTGCGCGCGACCGCAATAGCGGAGGCCGACAATGGCAACTAACCTCGACTTCAACCGCCGATTCAAGACGCTGGCGTCGCTAGAGCCGCCGCGGGTGGCGCGCACCTTCGGGATCCTTGTCGCCATCACCATCGTCACCATCATCGTCTTTGCGCTGACTGTGCCCTGGGTGCAGACGGCCGCCGGCAGCGGCACGGTGATTGCGCTTGATCCGCTCGATCGCCAGCAGAACATCACTGCGATGGTGGGGGGCCGTGTCGAGAAATGGTATGTCACCGATGGTGACAGCGTGAAGGCCGGCGATCCGATCGTCCGCATTGTCGATATCGATCCGCGCTATGTTGATCGGTTGCGCGCCGAGCGCGCCCAGATCGAAGCCGAGGCCGAAGCAGCGCGCCAGGCTGCCCGCGTCGCCCAGATCGATGTCGAGCGCACCGGCACGCTTTATCGTGAAGGGCTTGGCTCGCGCCGCGATTGGGAACTCGCCCAGATCAAGGTGGCGGATTATCAGGCCAAGATCGCGCAGGGCCAGGGCGAGCTCAATCGCATCGACACCAACATCCAGCGGCAATCGAACCAGACGATCGTCGCACCGCGAACCGGCCGCATCATGCGGGTGAAGGGCGACGACAGCAACGCCGTCATCAAGCAGGGCGATGTGCTGGCGAGCTTTGTTCCCGAAGAATCGAAGCGTGTCGTAGAGCTGTATATGAACGGCCGCGACATCTCGCTGATCCACATCGGCCGCAAGGTTCGGCTCGAGTTCGAAGGCTGGCCGGCGATCCAGTTCTCGGGTTGGCCGTCGATCGCGCGCGGCTTCTTCGATGGCCAGGTGATGGCGATCGACAGCGCCGCCTCATCGAACGGGCTTTATCGCATCCTCGTGGAGCCGACTCCGGGCAAACCGCCATGGCCGCAGGAACCTTCGGTGCGCCTTGGCGCTGCATCGCGCGGCTGGGTCCTGATGGATACCGTCAAGGTGTGGTTCGAACTGTGGCGCCTGCTCAACGACTTCCCGTTGCAGTACACACCGCCGTTGCTCGAAGCACCGACAACCGATGCCGCCTCGTCGGCCCCTGCGCCCAGTGCCAAGTAAGCGCGTCCGGGTCATCGCGTTGGGGTTAGGAGTGCTGGCGCTGGCTGGCACCCCAGCCGCAGCCGCGCCGGCGGCGAAGGCCCACGCTGCCAAGCCGGCAGCGGCGACCGCGGCTGCGCCAAATTCTACGCCCAAGCCGGCGCCGCTGCTGCTCGACGAAGTCCTCGCCTCGTCGCGCTTCTACGCCCCGCAAGTCCTCGAAGCCCTCGCCCGCGTGCGCGGTGCCGAAGCGCGGTTGCTCACGGCCCAAGCGGCGTTCGACACGGTTTTCAGCGCCAATGCCGAAACCCGCCTCACCGGCTATTATGATGGCCGATTTGTCGAATCCCGGGTCACGCAGCCGCTCGAGAAATGGGGTGGCTATGCCTATGGCGGCTACCGCGTTTCAGGCGGCGATTTTCCGACTTACGAGGATGAGCGCTTCACCAGCCAATTGGGTGAGTTGAAGGCCGGTGCCGTGCTGTCGCTGATGCGCGATCGCCTGATCGATGACCGCCGCTTTGCCCGGGTGCAGGCCGAAGCCGATGTAGCGCTGGCCGATACCGATCGGCTGATGGTCGCCATCGGCGTGCAGACGCGCGCCATTCAGGCGTACAACAATTGGGTGTTCGCCGGGCTGCGGCTGAAGGTCTACCAGGAACTGCTCAAATTGGCCGAGGATCGCCAGGCCGGCATCAAGCGCCAAATCGACGAAGGCGCGCGGCCGACAATCCTGCTCACCGAGAATGAACAGAATATCCTGCGCCGCAAGACACTGGTGGTGCAGTCCGAACAGGCGCTCGGCGTCGCGGCGACGGCGCTGTCGCTGTATCTGCGCGATGCCGATGGCGTGCCGATTGTCCCTGATGTGCGCCGCTTGCCCGCTGCGCCAACACAACCACTGCCGCGCCCGGCACAGCCGCGCGATCTCGTCATGCAACGCCCCGATCTGCGCGGCCTCGATATCCGGCTGAAAGCGGCCAGTCAGCGGCTGGCACTTGATCGCAACGCCTTTCTGCCGCGGCTCGATCTGAAGGTCGAAGCCTCGAATGATTTCGGCGCCGTCGGCCTTGGCGGTCCGTCGCGCAACGGCCTTGAATCCAAAGTCGGCGTCACCTTTACCCTGCCGCTCCAGCAAAGCGCAGCGCGCGGGCGACTGGCGCAGACCAACGCCGAACTCGATGCCTTCAAGGCCCGGCGTCGTTTCCTCGAAGACCAGATCGTCGCCGATATCGATGGCCTTGGCATCGCCGTCACCAACACCGACAAGCTGGTCGGCATCGCCGCCGACGAGGCCGATCGCGCCGCCACCATGGCGGTGGCCGAGCGCCGCCGCTTCGAGCTCGGCAGCAGTGACTTCTTCCTGGTCAACGTCCGCGAGGAATCCGCCGCCGACGCGCGTGTTCGCCGCCTCGATGCCGCCTTCCGCCAGACCGTCGCACGGGCCGATCTGGCGGCGGCAACTGCCGACCTTGATGCGCTCGGCCTCTAGTCAAATTCGTAACTAACACTTCGGGGAAGGTGCAGCGCGGCGCGCCGGGCTTATGCTCCGGGGCTTGATCGCGCGGGATTTCCCCATGCCACAGACACCCCGGCTCCACAGAATGAATTATCGCCTCGAGCTATGCCGTCTTGATCGTGTTGCGCGCCGGACGCACGCGTCATGACCGCCGTACGCGTCCCCCTCGACCTGTGGGCCGAGGATGAGCGGACCGGCTCGCTGGTCGTCTGGCTTTGTCCCGATGGTGCGGCGGTGCAGGAAGGCGAGGTGATCGCCGAGATCCTCGTCGACAAGACAACGCTCGAGCTCTACGCCCCGGTTTCGGGCCGGCTCAACCTCAATGTCGCGCCCGATGTCGTCGTCGATCGCTGCCAGTTGGTCGCCACTATCGATTGAACCGTCCCGATTGACTCACCGCAACGATTATGGCGTTATAAATGCCATAATTAAAGCGGGATCGTCCATGTTGCTGCCGCCGATCACCAATGCCGAATATCGCGGCCATCCGGCTTCGGCATGGTTCCTCGTCCTGACCGGCGTGCTGTCGATCATCCCCGGCTGCATCCATTATTTCCTGCCCGATGGCGGCGCCGGCGTTATCGCCGGGATTGACCTGTCGACCCGTGCCGCGACGATTATTGCGGTCTTCGCCTGGCTCGGCGCGCTGCAGATCCCGCATGGCATCGCGCAAGTCATCATCGGCGTGCGCTACCGTCCGTTGGTGCCGCTCTTCCTGCTGCTCGTCATCATCGAGCGCGGGCTGATGGCGATCGACGGCTGGCTGTTAAAGGGCGCCAATGCCGTGCACCATCCGCCGGAACATTATGCCAGCGTATTGGCGGTTGTACTGGCGGCGGTGGCACTAAAGGCATCGCTGCGCGTTCGATAGGGGTCTGGGGCCTTAGGCCCCAGCCGCCGGAGGCCCTTCCTATTTCCCGCTGAACTTCGGCACCCGCTTCTCACGATAGCTGGCAAAGGCTTCGCGGAAATCGGCGCTGGCCGAGGCGATATCCTGTTCCTTGTCGGCGGCGGCGAAGGCTGTCGAATAATCCTCGTCGAGCGCCGTCCACACTTGCGCCTTCATCGCCGCGAGCGCGCGTGGTGCCGAGAAGGTGGCGATGTTGCGGGCATATTCGATGACGTGGGGCATGAGCGCGTCGTCTTCGAGAACCGCATTGACGAGGCCCAGCCGTTCCGCCTCGACGCCATCGAAGCGGCGGGCGGTGTAGAGCAGGTCCAGGGCGCGCGCCTGGCCGATATGGCGGGTGAGCAGCCAGGCAGAGCCCTTTTCACCGGGCACACCGATGCGCGCGAAGGTGGCGTTGAACAGCGCCGATTTCGCCGCAAAGCGGATGTCGCAATGGAGGGACAGGATGAAGCCCCAGCCGAATGCGGGGCCGTTGATGGCGGCGATCGTCGGCTTGCGGCTGGTGATCAGCACTGGCCAGCCGCCGCTGTAATAGGGTGCCAGCGCCGGGCCGACATCATCACCCCATATGGGCGTGTGCGCCGGATGCGTTTCGAGGCGATGCCCGGCACCGCTGCCGATGATGCCGAGATCGAGCCCGGCCGAAAAGCCGCGCCCGGCGCCGGTGACAACGATCACCTTGGCGTCCGGGTCCGCGGCGGCGCGCGCCACGGCGGCAAAAAAGCCGCTGAGCATCTCGGGCGTGAGCGCGTTGAGCTTGTCGGGGCGGTTGAGGGTGATCGTCGCCACCCCCGCCTCGACGGCATAGAGGATGGGATCGTCGCTCATGATGCGGCGAACCGCGCCAGCCGGCCGGTGATGATGGCATGGGCTTCGGCCATGATGCCGTCGATCAGGTCCTTGCAGGTCGGGATGTCGTGGATCAGGCCGACAACCATGCCGCACGACCAGGCGCCGGCTTCCATCGTGCCTTCG
>JAAFIT010000072.1 GCA_013298745.1 Sphingomonadales bacterium | reverse complement strand
CTGTTCACCCAGCTCAAGGCCGATGAGATCACCGCAATCATCACCTATGTCCGCAGCGCCCCCGTCGCGGGTGTCGAACACCCTCGCCCGGTGCTCGAAAGCGGCGCGAAAGACGAGATCGCCAAGGGGCTGTACCGGTCGTCACGCGATGAAGTGGTACGCGTCGGCCGGGTGTCACCACCCAATGTCGGGCCATCCTATGCGCTTGGTCGCGCGATTGCGCGCGCCACTTGTGCCGAATGCCATGGTCTCGATCTGCGCGGCGGGTTGCCATATGCTGGCGCTGTAGCGCGTCCCGATCTGCGCATCGCGGCGGCCTATGATGCGGCGCAGTTCAAGCAGTTGCTGCAGACCGGCATCGCCATCGGCGGCCGTGATGTCGGGTTGATGGGCCAGGTGGCGCGCGGCCGCTACAAGCATCTGACCGACAATGAGCGCGCGGCGCTGCTCGCCTATCTGCACAGGCTCGCCGAGGTCGCGCCCTGAGGCGGCTTTCCGGTCAGCTCTTGCCGCGCTCGTAAACCACCTTGCCGCGGAATAGCGTCATGTCGGCGGCCATGTCCTTGATCGCTGCGGTCGGCACGGTCAGCGGGTCGCGATCCCACACGGCGATATCCGCGGCCATGCCGGGGGCGAGCACGCCGGTGCGGCCGCCGGCGCCGATAAGCGGTGCGGCCCAGGCGGTATAGGATTTGAGCGCTGTCTTGAGATCAACGGCTTCAGCAGTGCCGAACGGCGCCGGACCCCAGCTGCCGTTGCTCGTTTGCCGCGCCATCGACGCCCATAGCCCGTAACGGCCGGGGAAGGGTGTCACCGATGTGTCCGAGCCGCCGCCCCAGATGATGCCGCGCTTGGCATAGGTGGCGAAGGGGTTGAGCCGCTGGCTGCGCGCTTCGCCGAGATTGGCGGCATAAATGTCACCGATCCACCAGGCAAAGCCTGCCTGTGATTCGGGATAGCCCGAGCCATAGCTGGTTTGCAGCGCTGCCATGGTGTCGATGGCGTGATCGGTCGGCGTATTGGCGTGAATGATGCTGAGGCGCAGGTCGCGCGTCGGATGCGCCTTCAGCGCCTCGGCATAGGTATCGACCGTCCAGTCGATGGCGCGATCGCCGATGGCGTGGGTGCCGATGCCAATATCGGCGTTAACGAACATCGCGACGATCTTCTGATATTCTGCCGGATCGATCTGCGGATAGCCGCTGTTGCCGGTAGCGACTCCGGTGCGCTGCCGGTTCCAGTCGGTATACATCCAGGCCGTCGGCGCGGCGCCGCTGCCATCGAGAAACAGCTTGACCCCGCACACCGCCAGCGAGCCGCTGGAGACACCGGCGATATCACCCTTGGCGCTGCGGATTTCGCCGAGCGCCTTGGTGGCGCTTGCCAGCGTCCGGCCGCCCGAAAACAGCACACAGGCGTTGATATCGAGGCCGCCGGCGGCGACGAGGTTGCGGTAGGCGGCCCAATCCTGCGGGCTGATCGAAGGGTCCTTGAACCCGGTCATGCCCTCGGCATGGAGGCGCTTGATCATGTGCGCCAGCGCTGCCTGCCGCTGCGCGATGCTGGCGGGCGGGATCAGCCCGGTGATCATTTCCTGCGCGGCTTCCTTCATCACCCCGGCGGGGCGGCCATCGGGCAGCCGCTCGATGGTGCCGGCGGGCGGCGTCTTGGTTGCCGCGGTCACGCCGGCCAGCTTCAGCGCTGCCGAATTGGCGACGCCATAATGGCCGGTGGTGTTCTCCAGCCACACCGGATTGTCGGGGCTGACGGCATCGAGATCGGCGGCGGTGGGGTATTTGCCATCCGCGAACTTGCCTTCGTCCCAGCCGACCCCGGTGATCCATTCGCCCTTCGGCGTCTTGGCGACACGTGCCTTGAGCGCTGCCACCATCTCGGCAACCGATTTGGTCTCGCCGAGGCGGATTTCGAACAATTCGCCGATGCCGGTGGAGACGATATGGGCGTGGGTATCGATCAGGCCGGGTGTAGCCGTGCGCCCCTTAAGGTCGATAACGCGGGTCTTGGGGCCGATCAGCGTCGCCACCGCGGCATCGCTGCCAACCATGACGATCTTGCCATTGCTGATCGCCAGTGCCTGCGCGATGCTGTCCTGTGCGTCGACAGTGATGATCTGGCCATGATGGAGAACCGTATCGGCCGGCGCGGCGCGGGCGCCGCTCGCCAGCATCAGCACCGCCATCGTCGCCAGCGTTTTGCGCTTCATGTCCATCCCCCAAATTCTGGACAAGTGTCCGAAACGCCTGGCTCGCCGTCAAGCGCCGAACGTCGCACCGCCATTCCCCGCAGCGGCGCCCGGCGCTAAGACACCGGCATGACCGCACCCACACGCGATTCGGCCGGGCGCTCGCTCGGCGAGCTGGCGGCCCTGCTCAAGGCAGGCAAGCTGCCGCCCGTGCATCTGTGGAACCCAACGCATTGCGGCGATTCGTGGATGCGGATCGCGCGCGATGGCACCTGGTTCCATGAGGGCTCGCCCATCGGCCGCAAGGAACTGGTGCGGCTGTTTTCCACCATTTTGCGGCGCGAGCCCGATGGCAGCTATGTGCTCGTCACCCCTTATGAAAAGCTCGATATCATTGTCGAGGATGCGCCATTCATCGCCATCGAAGCCACGACCGAAGGTGAGGGCCATGATCGGCGGCTGATCTTTCGTACCAACGTCGATGATTTGGTTGAGGCCGGGCCGGAGCATCCGCTGCGCATCGAAACCGCTGCCGATGGCACACCGCGGCCTTATGTGCATGTCAGGGCCGGGCTGGAGGCGCTGGTCAACCGCCCGGTCTTTTATGAACTCGCCGATCTGGCGCTCGCCGAAGCCGCGTCGCCACCGGGCCTGTGGAGCGGCGGCGTGTTCTTTCCGTTCATGCCGGCCTGATGCCCATCGATCGCCTGCGTGCCGCACTGGCGCAGCCCGTTGCAGCGGCAATGGGCGGTGATTGGGATCTGCACCCCGATCCAGAGCGCGCAATTCCGCCCAATCTGACTCCGGCGGCTGTGTTGATCGCCGTCACCCGCGAAGCCGAGCCGCAACTGCTGCTCACCCGCCGCAACGCCGCGCTGCGTCGCCACCCCGGCCAGATCGCCTTTCCGGGCGGCCGTATCGACCCGGAGGACGCTGATGCGGTCGCGGCCGCGCTGCGCGAGGCCGAGGAGGAGGTGGCATTGCGGCGCGATCATGTCGAACTGCTCGGGCTGCTCGATGCTTATGAAACCGGGACCGGTTATGCGATCACGCCGGTTGTCGGGCTGGTGCCACCGGGGCTTTCCTTTACGCCGCAGGCCAGCGAAGTCGCCGATTTGTTTCATGTGCCGTTCGCGCATGTGATGGACCCGGCCAATCACCAGGTGCGCGCCGGCGAATGGCAGGGTCGCGAGCGGCGCTTCTATGTCATTCGCCATGGCGAGCACGAAATCTGGGGCGCGACGGCGGGGATCCTCGTCAATCTGTCGAGGCGACTGACGTGACACTGCTGCCGCACCAGCCCTGGACAGATACGCCGTCGGGCGCGGCGCTGCTGACGGCGCTTGATGCCCCGGCGGGTATGACGCGGCTGGTCGGCGGCGCGGTGCGCGACGCACTGCGCGGGGTCGCCAGCGCCGATATCGATCTGGCGACGCAATTGCCGCCCGCCGAGGTGATGGCGCGGCTGAAGGCAGCTGGACTGAAGGCGGTGCCGACCGGCCTCGCGCATGGCACGGTGACGGCGGTGGGCGAGGGCTTGATTGCCGAAGTGACGACGCTGCGCCGCGATGTTGCCACCGATGGTCGCCACGCCGAAGTTGCGTTCACCGACGATTGGCAGGAAGATGCCAGCCGGCGCGATTTCACCATCAACGCGATGTATGCGGCACTGCCGGACGGCGAGATCAGCGATTTCTTCGGCGGCGAGGCCGATCTCGCGGCGCAGCGGGTGCGCTTTATCGGCGATCCTTTGCAGCGCATCGCCGAGGATCATCTTCGCATCCTGCGGTTTTTCCGTTTTTCGGCGCGATTTGCGAAGGCGATCGATGCCGAAGGGCTGGCGGCGTGCCGGCTGCGCGCCAATGATCTGATGGCTTTATCGCGTGAACGCATCGCCATGGAATTGCGTGGGCTGCTGGGTGTTGCCGATCCGGTGCCGGTGCTGGAGCAGATGTTCGACGCCGGCATCTGGGTACCGGTGTTGCCGGAATTGCGCGCCGACCGGCTGGCGGCGCTCACCGCCACCATCGGCGCCGAAGCCGCTGCAGGGATGGCGCCGGCATGGCAACGGCGGCTGGCGGTGTTGCTGCCGGCCGATGCCGCTGCGGCGGTGACGGCGCGGCTGCGCTTGTCCAATGCCGATCGCGAACGCATCGCGGCGGCGGTTGTGCCCGATGTGGCGCCGCGCGATGCGATGCTGTGGCGCGATGGTGCGGAGGCAGTGGCCGACCGGCTGTTCATCGCCGGTGATGCAGCAGGCGCAATGGCGGCACTGGCTTGGGAACGCCCCAAGCTACCAGCATCGGGCCGCGATATCATCGCTCGCGGTGTCGCTCCGGGTCGTGAGGTTGCCGTCCGGCTCGGTGCTTTTGAACGCGCCTGGGTCGCCGCAGGCTTCCCCCAGAACCCCGAGGCCGTGACCGCCCTCCTCGACAAGGCCACCCAAGGATAGATGGGGTCCGGGGTCGCCGACCCCGGTCTATTCCCCCTTCGGCCGCCCGCGCTTCGGCGGCGGAGTCATCGCCACCTTCACCCCGCGCCGCGCCAGCGCTTCGCGCAGCAGCACCTCGATTTCGGCGTTGATGCTGCGCAGGTCACTGGCGGCCGCGCGCTCGATCGCGGCATGCAGCGCCGGGTCAAGCCGCAGCGCGAAGGCCTTGGGGCCCGGCACGATCCTATTGGTAGAGCGTGCCGGTGTTGAGCACCGGTTGCGTGTCGCGTTCGCCGCAGAGGACGACCATGAGGTTGCTGACCATCGCGGCACGGCGTTCGTCATCAAGCTGGACGACATTGCGTTCGGAGAGTTTGGCGAGCGCCATTTCGACCATGCCGACGGCGCCGGCGACGAGCGTTTCGCGCGCGGCCACCACGGCGGCTGCCTGTTGCCGGCGTAGCATCGAGCCCGCGATTTCGGGGGCATAGGCGAGGTGGGTAAAGCCGCATTCATCGACGGTGATGCCGGCGACCGCCAGCCGCGCCATCAGTTCGGTGCGCAGTTCGCCGCTGATGCGCTCGTGATCGCCGCGCAGGGTCACTTCCTTGTGCTCGAAATCGTCATAGGGGTAGCGGGCGCCGATGGTGCGCACCGCGACTTCGATCTGTGCCGAGACAAAGCCCATGTAATCATCGACATCGAACAGCGCCTGCGCCGAATCGGTGACGCGCCAGACGACCTGGGCGGCGATTTCGATCGGGTTGCCGCGCTGATCATTGACCTTGATCGTTTGCGAAATCAGGTTGTGGGCGCGCAGCGAGATCTTCTTCTTGCCCATCCATGGCCAGGTCCAGCGCAGGCCGGGGTTGCGGTCGGTGCCGCGATAGGCGCCGAACAGGGTGATCGCGGCGGCTTCGTTGGGCTGCAGCATGTAGAAGCCGGCGAGCAGCAGCAGGGCAAAGATCAGCACCGGGATGGCAACGATGACCATGACCGGGCTGAAGACGCCGGCCATGCCGGCAAGCGCTGCCAACCCGAACACCGTGAAGAACAGGGCCAGAAAGGCAAAGCCGTTGCGACCGCCACCGGGGCGTTCCAGGCTGCGGGCAGTGTCGGTTGTGTCGGCCATGACGATATCTCCTGAAAAGATGATATCATCATTATATCGTTATTAAGCGGCCGACAAGATCAATCGCCGCCGCCATCGCCGCCGCCGTCAGCACCCCAACTGCCGCTGCTGCCGGCGCCACCGAAATCGCCGCCGCCGGGGGTGAATTCATTTGTCGTTGTCGCGCTCGCACTGCCGTCGGCATCGCCCTTGGCATCCTTGGCCGGCGGTGGTTTGCGGCGTGTGTCTGCGGCGTCCTTGGGTGCCGGCTTCGCAATCAGCACCAGCAGGATGAGCGTCAGGACGACGATGGCGATGACGAGCATCAGTCGGGTCCGTCATCGCCGGGAGGCGGGCGGCGCTTGAACAGATTGGCCGGGTCCTTTACGACCAGATAACCGAACCAGCCGAACATCGCGAACAAAGCGACGAGAAACAGCGCAACGCCCATCATTCGAATCGTCCCTTCGGTATCATGCCAGCCGCAGCGTCATGGTAACTTCGTCAAAATAGTCATCGCCGATGCGCAGCGCGCGCGGTTCGAACCCTGTTTCAATAAAGCCGGCGGCACGATAGCAGCGGCGGGCGGCATCATTATAGGTGCCGACGCCCAGGTGCAGCACTTCGACGCGGCCGCGTGCTGCGGCGATGGCGGCAGCGAGCAGGGCGGTCGCCAAGCCGCGACTGCGGGCTTCGGGCCTCACATAGACGCCCCAGATATGTCCGCGGTGCCGCTGCTTGGGGTTGGTCGGGATCGACAGGCCGGTGATGGCGAGCAGGCTGCCGACGTCATCCGCAATAGCGAAAATTGCGCTCGATGCGATGCGGGCGGCGAACCAATCGCGGTCGTGCTGCACTTCCTCGCTCCAGTCGGCCGAAAAGGCGCGCGGTTCATCGACAAGCCCGGCGAGCCGGAGATCGCGGAACGCTGCCGCATCGGCCACCGTCAACTTCCGGACCGATGCCATGTCAGCCGAACTTGTTGTCACGCGGGAAGCCCGTTGGCGGCAGGCGCCCGGCGCTGCCGCGGGCGCCCTTCCAGAAGGTCAGATCGGCCTCGGTGCGCGTACGCGTGCCGGCGCCGCCCATCGCCCAGCTCAGGCCATCGGCCATGACAAAACTGCGCGCGTCCGACAGGCCACCATCCTTGTACTTCTGCAGCGCCACGCCCTGACCGCGCGCCATGACGGGCAGGTCTTCGAGCGGAAACACCAGCAACTTGCGGTTGTCGCCGATCACCGCGACCATGTCGTCACCCGGCGTGATCGCTTTCAGCACCGTGAACCTGGCCTTGTCCTTCAGATTGACGACCTGGCGGCCCTTGCGGGTTTCGGCGAGCACATCGGTGGCCTCCACAACAAAGCCGCGCCCGTCATTGGCGGCGAGCAGCAGCCGCGCATCGGACTTCCACACCGCCAGCGCGATGATCTCGGCGCCTTCGGACAGGTCGATCATCAAGCGTAGCGGCTCACCGAATCCGCGCCCGCCGGGCAGCTTGTCGGGCGTCAGCGTGTAGAAGCGCCCGTCGGAGGCGGCGACCATGATCTTGTCGGTGGTGTAAGCATGAAAGGCAAAGGCCGGGCCGTCGCCTTCCTTGAACTTGATCGCTTCGCCGGCACCAAGATCGCTATGCCCTTTCATCGCGCGCACCCAGCCCTTTTGCGACGCAATGATCGTAAGCGGCTCCTTGTCGATCATGTCTTCAAGGCTGATCATCTTCACATCGGGCGCCGCTTCGATGGTGGTGCGGCGCATGCCGAGCGCGGTCGTCGGACCATAGGCAGCACGGATTTCGGCCAGTTCTGTCTGCAACCGCGCTGTCTGCGCCGCTGGGCTGCCGATCAGCACTCGCAAATCCTTGCCTTCCTGGGTCAGCGCCTTGTTCTCCTTGGTGATCTCGAACTCCTCGAGCTTGCGCAAAGAGCGCAGCCGCATGTTGAGGATGGCTTCGGCCTGGACTTCGGTGAGGACGAACGCGGCGATCAACCCGGCCTTGGCGTCATCCTCCTCGCGGATGATGCGAATGACTTCATCGAGGTTGAGATAGGCCTTGAGCAGCCCGCCGAGGATTTCCAGCCGCGCCTCGATCTTGCCGAGGCGATATTGCGAGCGGGCGATCAGCACCTCGCGCTGGTGTACCAGCCATTTGGCGATGACCGATTTCAGCGACAGCACGCCCGGCCGGCCATGATCGAGGACGTTCATGTTCAAGGGCACGCGCACTTCAAGATCGGTCAGCTTGAACAGGCTTTCCATCAGCACCGCCGGATCGACATTGCGTGATCGCGGCTCGATGACGATGCGGACCTTTTCGTCCGATTCATCGTCGATATCGCCAAGGATCGGCAGCTTCTTGTCGTTGACCAGTTCGGCGAGCGCCTCGATGAGCTTGCCCTTGACGACCTGATAGGGGATTTCCTCGACGACGATGCGCCACATGCCCTGGCCGAGGTCTTCGCGGCGCCACCGCGCCCTGAGCCGGAAACTGCCACGCCCCGTGGTATAGCTTTCGGCGATGCTGGCCGCGGGTTCGACACAGATGCCGCCAGTCGGGAAATCCGGGCCCTTCACCCATTGCAGCAGATCGGCATCGGTCAGATCGGGGTCGGCGAGCAGGCCCATCGCGGCATCGAGCACTTCGGCGGCATTGTGCGGCGGGATGCTCGTCGCCATGCCGACAGCGATGCCCGACGAACCATTGGCGAGCAGATTGGGGAACATGCCCGGAAACACTTCCGGCTCTTCCTCCTCGCCATTGTAAGTGGCGCGGAAATCGACGCTGGCTTCGTCGAGGCCGTCCATCAGCAGCGTCGCGGCGCGCGTCATCCGCGCTTCGGTGTAGCGCATGGCCGCTGCGTTATCGCCGTCGATGTTGCCGAAATTGCCCTGGCCGTCGATCAGCGGATAGCGCAGCGAGAAATCCTGGCTGAGGCGAACCAGCGCGTCGTAGATCGATTGATCGCCGTGCGGGTGATATTTCCCCATGACATCGCCGACGACACGGGCCGATTTCTTGTAGGCTGAGCCGGGATCGAGCCGCAGCAGCCGCATGCCCCACAGGATACGGCGGTGCACCGGCTTCAAGCCGTCGCGCAGATCGGGCAGCGACCGGGCGGTAATCGTCGACAGCGCGTAGACGAGATAGCGGTCGCCAAGCGCCGTATCGAACGGGGTATCGAGAATGCGATCGAGCGGCGGTTCGGGTGGGGGAGCGGTGGTGGTTCTGGCCATGGTTCAGCGATAGCCGGGCGCTGCCCTCGCCGCCAGTCTTTCGCGTGCGTCGAGAAGGTCACGACCGCGACCTGACAGGATATCGCGTTCGAGGAAGTGCCCGGTCAGTACCAGCCCGT
>JAAFIT010000071.1 GCA_013298745.1 Sphingomonadales bacterium | reverse complement strand
ATCTGGCAAGCCGCGCAAGGTTCTGATGCAGGCGCCCAAGAACGGCTTTTTCTATGTCATCGACCGCGAGACGGGAAAGCTGATCAGCGCCAAGGGTTTCGTGCCGCAAACCTGGACAACCGGTGTCGACATGAAGACTGGCCGTCCGATCGAAGTTGAAGGCCAGCGTTTCCCGGAAAAATCGACTGCGTTGGTCGCCCCCTCGGCGCTTGGGGCACATAACTGGCACCCGATGGCGTTCAGCCCCAAGACGGGTCTCGTCTATCTGCCGGCACAGGAAGTGCCGTTCGCCTACCAGACCGACCCCAAGTACAGCCACAAGCAAGGGGCGTGGAACATTGCCGTGATCGCCGCAATCAATGCGCCGCCGAACAGCCTCGAGGCGACGCGCGCCACCCGGGCAATCCTGAAGGGCGAATTGCTCGCCTGGGACCCGGTCAAGCAGAAGGAAGCCTGGCGGGTGCAATATGATGGCCCGTGGAACGGCGGCGCGCTTGCGACAGCCGGCAATCTGGTGTTCCAGGGCAATGCCCGCGGCGAGTTTCAGGCTTTCGATGCGACCAACGGCAAGCCGATGTGGAAGTTCGATGCCCAAACGGGTGTTGTCGCTGGCCCCGTCAGTTTCACCGTCGGCAAGACGCAATATGTGGCGGTAATGGCCGGCTATGGCGGCGCCTATACGCTGTCGACCGGCTTCCATGATGGCGCCCAGCGCGTTCCGCCCAATGGCCGGGTGCTGGTGTTCAAGCTCGGCGGCAATGCCAAGCTGCCGCCGTATGAATCGCCTGAACTCGCCCCGCCGAACCCGCCGACGGACACATTCACCGAAGCGCAGATTGCCCAGGGCGGCAATATCTATGAAGGCAATTGCGGCATCTGCCACGGTGCCGGTGCGCGGTCGTCAGGCCTTGTGCCCGATCTGCGGCGCTCCGGCGCGCTCAGCGACAAGGAGACCTGGGCCGGCGTTGTACATGGCGGCATCCTGCGCGAACGCGGCATGGTGAGCTTCTCGAAATGGTTCTCGAAGGACGAGATCGAAGCCGTGCGCGCCTATGTCGGCGTGCAGGCCAAGTTCCTCGCCAGCGAGGAGGGCCAAAAGCTGGCAGCCAAGGGAGCGCTCGGGAAATAGTCGGCGTGTGCGGGGATCGGGGGCGCCCGTCGGCGCCCCCAATCCCGATACGTCACTTGTAACCGAAAGCTTCGATCCAGGGCTGCAGGATGGGCATGACCGGCGCCATTTCGGCGGCAAATCGCCGCCATTGACCGCCACCATCGAAAAGGCCGCGTCGCACCTGGCCGACACTTGAAGTGCTGACATCGCGGCGGCGTGCGGTATCGCTGAAGTCGCGCAACGTCGGCGACCATTGCAGCCCCAAAAAATCGCAGAGACGCTGTGTTGCGCCATCGAAATCGGCGACGATGGCTTCATAGGGCAGGATGTGCACCGGGTTCGGCAGCCGCGCCAGGCTGGCGCTCTGCAGTTCCATCACGGCAGCATAGAATCGCGCGCTACGCTCAAGCGTGGTGAATTCGAGCGCCATCCGACTCGCCGCAAAATTCTGGCGAAAACAGCTCAACACGACATCGCGCGGATCGCGGCGCATGACGATGATGTGCGCGTTGCCGAACAGCCGGCCGATCAGGGGCAGATGCATGGACTTCAAGGGGTCCATGTCGATGAACAGTCGGGCGGTCTGGCTTATTCCGAACTCCGCGACGCGTTGCCAATAGGCTGCTCGCTGCGCAGCAAGCATTGTCATGTCGGCGCTCGCCAACGCTATCAGCCCTGACGGGGCGCGTAGAAACGCCGCCTCTGCGGTCGCCAGCGTCGGCAGTTCCTCGAGAGTTTCGACACCCGCCGCACTCGCCAGCACGGTTTCGACTAGGGTCGTTCCTGATCGCGGAAAACCGAGCAGAAAGGCATGGCCCCGCGGATTCTCGGGTGGACAACCGGGCCAGGGGCGCGTGCCGGCCGAAACCTGTGCGGTCAGGCGTTGCGCCAGCAGATGCAGCGGCTCGGCAGCGAGCAGTTGCGGGTAGCGGGTCGCCAGATCGGCCTTGGCGGTGCCAAACGCGGCAAAGGCATCGCCGGGTTGATCAAGGCGCGCCAAGGCGTCGCCCAGCAGCGATGCCGCGGTGCTGCGGCTGTCAGCATTGAGGTCCGGTCGCGCCAGCAGTCGCTGCAATCGTGTCGCGGCCGAGGCTGCGTCTCCCGCTGCAATGTCGATACGTGCCAAGGCGCTGTGCGCAACATCATTGCCGGCATCGATTGCCAGTGCACGGTCGGCAAAATCGCGGGCTATCGCGACCTCACCTTGTGTCGCCGCAATGGCGGCAACCCCGGCCAGGGCTGCCGCTTGCGAGGGATCGAGTTCCGCTGCTCGGCGATAGCTTTCATCGGCAAGCCGCAGGGTATTGCCCTGATGCAACGTAAAGCCGCGTTCAAGCCAGGCGACGGCATAGTCGGGGGCGATGGCAATCGCAGCATCGCAGGCCTGCAGGGCTTCACGCAATCGCAATTGCCGTCGCAGTGCCAGCCCCAGCGTCGACAACAGACCGGGATCGTGAGGCGGTGCCTGGAGGCCAGCCCGAACTAGCTGCTCTGCTGCAACAGCATCACCGGAATTGGCCATCTGCCAGGCGACCAGATTGCGAACAAACGGGTCCGGATCGCCAGCCGCGAGCGCAGTGCGTGCAAGTGACACCGCGCCGGCGACGTCGCCTCGGGCCAGCGCAACATCAATCGGATCGGCAGCGCCAGTCATCAACGGGTCATAGCGCAACGTCGCTGCCGTTGCGAGCCGGTCGCCGGTCCCTCAACGCTTGCGGGTCAGTTCCTTCATCGCCCGATCAAGGCCTTCGAGCGACAGCGGATACATGCGATCGCTCATCAGCGTCTTGATCATCTGGATCGACTGGCTGTGGCCCCAGTTCTTCTCAGGGATGGGGTTGAGCCAGGCAGCGGCGTGATAGACCTCGAGCATCCGCTGCACCCAGACGTCACCCGCCTCCTCGTTCCAATGCTCGACCGAGCCGCCGGGATAGTTGATCTCATAGGGGCTCATCGATGCGTCGCCGACAAACACCAGCTTGTAATCATGCGGGAACTTGTGGAGCAGCTCCATGACGGGCGTGCGTTCGGACCAGCGCCGCTTGTTGTCCTTCCACAGCGCCTCATAGGGGCAATTGTGGAAATAGAAGAATTCGAGATGCTTGAATTCTGATCGTGCCGCCGAGAACAACTCCTCGCAGACCTTGATATGCGGGTCCATCGAGCCGCCGACGTCGAGCATGAGCAGCAGCTTGACGGCGTTGTGGCGTTCCGGCCGCATGATGATGTCGAGATAGGCCTTTTTGGCGGTGCCCGAGATGGTGGCATCGAGATCGAGCTCGTCGGCCGCACCATCGCGAGCGAATTTGCGCAAGCGGCGCAGCGCCACCTTGATGTTGCGGGTGCCGAGTTCGACCGAATTGTCGAGGTTCTTGAACTCGCGCTTGTCCCAGACCTTGACCGCCTTCTGGTTGCGGCTCTTGTCCTGGCCGATGCGAACGCCTTCGGGATGGCTGCCTTGCGCGCCAAAGGGTGATTTGCCGGCGGTGCCGATCCATTTATTGCCGCCCTCGTGGCGCTTTTTCTGTTCCTCGAGCCGCTCTTTCAGCGTCTCCATCAGCTTGTCCCAGCCAAGCTTTTCAAGCTCCGCCATTTCCTCGGCCGAAAGGTTCAGTTCGGCAAGAGCACGCAGCCAGTCTTCGGGAATCTCGGCGGTGCCGGTTTCGATCGTTGGCTCCAGCCCCTTGAAAACCTTTGAAAACACCATGTCGAAGCGATCGAGCAGCGTCTCGTCCTTCACATAGGTCGCGCGCGCCAGATAATAGAAATCCTCGATCGACCAATCGATGACATCGGCCTGCAAGGCTTCGAGAAGCAGCAGATGCTCCTTGAGCGAAGCAGGGATTTTGGCGGCGCGAAGCTCGTCGAGGAAATTGAGGAACATGCCATAACCTTATCAGCTTGGCGGCGGTCGAACAGTATCTTCTTGTTGACAGGGTGTCGCCACTCGGTCTTTTCCCGTTCGGGTCTATCGCCTATCAGCGGCAGCGCCACCGTCGCCGAATTATCCCGAAGGACCAGGGTTTGCGCAGCTTTGATGATCGTCTGGCCGAAGTCGGCGGTTTCGGTCCCGGCTTTGATCTGGTCCGGCTGGTGCTGTGCTATGAGGTGCTGGTCTGGCATTGCTGGGTGATCGGTGCAGGCTCGGTGGAGCCGGGCAAGGGCAGTCTGGCGTGGATCCCCTTTGAAATGATGGTGCCGATGTTCTTCGCGCTGTCGGGCTTTCTGGTGGCGGGATCATCATTGCGGCTGGCGCCACAGGCATTCCTCATCAATCGCGCCCTGCGGATCTTTCCGGCGCTCTGGGCGGCGGTGTTCATGGCGGCGCTGGTTGTCGGCCCGCTGATGACCGAACTGCCGATCGGAGAATATTTTCGCGAACCGCAGTTCCGTGCCTATTTCCTCAATCTGTTCGGCATCATTCGCTATCCGTTGCCTGGAGTCTTTGGCGGCTATGGTGTCAATGGCTCGCTGTGGACGGTGCCATGGGAAATCCTCTGCTATTTCATCATGGTCGGCATGGTGGTTGTCGGGCTGTCGAAGCGCGGCGGTGCCTATCTGGCACTGGCGCTCGCCATCCTCTTTGCCGGAGTCGCGTATGCGGCGATGGTCGACCCAGCCGAAGCGCAGGGAATTGGGCAGAAGCTGCTCAAGTTCGCATTGGCGACGCAGGGCGGGATGTTGATTCCCTATTTCCTGTCGGGTGCCGCGCTGTTCCACCTGCGCGCGCGGATCCCCTGGGATTGGCGCATTGCCGCGGCCTGTGGCGTCGTCCTGCTCTGGGCGTCGTTGTTCGTCGATGGACTGGTCTGGTCGAAAACGCCGCTGCTGGCGCTGCTGGCGCTGGTGCCTTCGGTGTATCTGGTGCCCTATCTCGGCCTGTTGCGGTTGCCGCGCCCGCCGGGGTTCCGCAAGGGTGATTACAGCTATGGCGTCTATGTCTGCCACTTTCCGATCGTCATGACCCTCCACACGGTGTTCGGCTTCAGCGATTGGCGGCTGTTGCTGCTGGCCAGCTTCGTCCCGGTGACATTGTTCGCCATGGCATCGTGGCACTGGATCGAGGCGCCGATCCTGGCGCAGCGCAAGCGTTTCTCGATGGTCGGGCGCCGCATCGCCGAAGCCGAGAAAAGCGGCGCCTGAGCGGCACTATTGGACCAATCCCAGGGTCTTGAGCGTGCGCCGCGGCGGAAAGACGGTATCGATGCGCCCGCCGGGGTAAAAGGCGCGGATCGCCGCCTGTTCGGGCAGCGTCGCAAGTGCCTCGGCCAGCGCTTCCACCGGCCAATGGCCGCTGCCGGAAACGAGCCAATCGGCGCTCCACGGCTGGTAGAGTGCCACATCGGGACCTTCGACGCCGAACACGCGCCCGGTGAAGCGGCACAGCGGCGAGGCCAGATAGACGATCAGCGGGCTGACATGATCGGGCAGATGCCGATCAAAGCCGGTGCTGCGCGGCATCAACTGATCGACACTCGGTGATGCCATGACCATGCGGGTGCGCGCGGCCGGCGCAATCGCATTGGCGCGCACTCCCAATCCGGCGAGTTCCTGCGCCAGCACCATCGTCAACGCGGCAATCCCGGCCTTGGCGGCGCAATAGGGGCCGCCATCGGGCATCGGATGCACGCCGACCGGCGAGCTGGTGTTGATGATGGCGCGCCCGGTCGCGGGCCCTCGATCGGTCCAGAAGCGCGCGGCGTGGTGGCAGACGGCGGTAGTGCCTTTCAGATGCACGCCGACCTCGAGGTCGAAATCCTTTTCGCTGAGGTCAGCGATGCTCGCCGGGCGATTGATGCCGGCGTTGTTGACGATGATATCGAGGCCGCCAAAGGTCGCCACTGCCTGTTCGATGATCGTCGCCGCCCCCGCCCAGTCGGCAACACTGGCGCGATTGGCGACCGCTTGGCCGCCGAGGTCCTGGATTTCTTCAACAACACGCGCGGCCGCATCGCCACTGCCGCCACCGGTAACGTCGCCGCCGAGATCGTTGACGACGACCCGCGCACCGGCCGCCGCCAGCGCCAGCGCATGGCAACGCCCCAGCCCATTGCCGCCGCCTGTCACAACCGCGACCTTGTCTTCGAGCAACCGCATCGCCAACACTCCCATCGTTAAACAGGGGGTGACCGTGAGCGGCTTCGATTTTGTCGGCAAGACCGTGCTTGTGACAGGGGGATCAACTGGCATCGGCAACGCCGCCGCACGCGGCTTCCTGCGCGGCGGTGCGCGCGTGATCGTCACGGGCACGCGGCCGACGGCGGCGGACTATGCCGGAGAGGACGGCGACCTTGCCGGCCTTGAATATCATCAGCTCGATCAGGGCGACGCGGCTGCGGTTGCGGCGTTCGATCCGGGCATCACCACGCTCGATGCGCTCGTCATCGCCGGCGCCAAGGTCGCTTATCGCCGCCAGGAGTTCGAAACCGAGGTGTTCGCCGATGTCCTTGCCACCAATCTCATCGGCCCGATGCAATTGGCGACCAAGTTTCGGACAGCACTGGCGGCGCAGCGCGGCAGCATCACCTTCATCGGATCGGTGGCGAGCTTTCGCGGCACCATCGGCCAGCCGGCCTATTCGGCATCGAAGGGCGGGCTGCTGACGCTGACGCGCACCTTGGCGCAGGCGTTCGGCGGGGAGGGGATTCGCGTCAATCTGGTGGCACCGGGTCTGGTGCGCAGCAAGATGACGGCAATCACCTGGACCAACGCCGACCGGTTGGCAGCCACCGAGCGGCAGGTGCCGCTAGGCCGCATCGGTGAACCCGACGATATTGCCGGGGCGATCCTGTTCCTCGCCTCGCCGCTCGCCAGCTATGTCACCGGCACCTCGCTGGTAATCGATGGAGGGCTTTCGGCATGAGCTGGGCGAGCGGCAAGACGGCATTGGTGACCGGCGGCAGCCAGGGCATCGGCTATGCCACCGCGGCGGCACTGGCAGCGCTTGGCGCGCAAGTGACGGTCACCGGCACCCGCGCCAGCTTCGCCGAATATGACACGCCGCTGGACGGGGTCGCTTATGTCCAGGCCGACCTTGCCGATCCGGCGGCGCGGGCGGCGCTGGCGGCGCGTTTCGAGCGGCTCGATGTGCTGATCAACAACGCCGGTGGCGGTGGTGCGGGGCAATTTGACCAGACCGTGTTTGAAGCTGTCATCGACCTCAACCTCAACGCCGTCATGGACCTGTCGACACGCCTGCTGCCGCTGCTCAAGGTTGGTGGCGGCGCCATCGTCAATATCGGTAGCGCCGCCAGCTTTCTCGCCATCAAGGAGGCGCCCGCCTATACGGCCGCCAAGACCGGGCTTCTCGGCCTCACCCGCGCGCTCGGCGACAAGTTCGCCAGCGATGGCGTGCGGGTCAATCTGGTCGCGCCAGGTTTTATCGAAACCCGCATGACCGCTGGCGCCCGCAAGGACGCCGATGTCGAAAAGCGCCTGATGAAAGCGCTGCCCATGCGACGCTGGGGCCAGCCGCAGGAAATTGCTGACGCCGTCGTGTTTCTCGCGTCGCCCGCAGCAAGCTATATCACCGGGCAAAGCCTGATCGTCGATGGTGGGCTGATGCTGCGTTAGGGGTTTACAGCGCCACCCGCAGCGCATGAATGACCAGCCCGATCGTGCCACCGATCACGGTGCCGTTGATGCGGATGAACTGCAGGTCGCGCCCGACGGCGGTTTCCAGTTTCTCGGTGACGGTACGGGCATCCCATTTGCGCACCGTGTCGCTGACCAGGCTGACAATGGCATCGCCATAATCATTGACCAGACCAACGGCGGCGCGGCGCAGATGCAGGTTGATGGCGTTGCGCAATGAGGCATCGGCGGCAATGCGTTCACCCAGAGCGCGCATTGCCGGCTGAAGCTTGCTGGCCGGCAGGGCTTCGGGGCTGTTGAGGCTGGTGACCATCGCCGCACTGGCGCTGCTCCAAAGGCCCGACAGCCATTGCGCCATCGCCGGATTGGCGATCAGATCGTCCTTGAAGGCTTCGACCTTGGCCTGGCTTTCAGGGAAGTGGCGCAGATCGAATGCCCAGGCCCGCAGCGATTCGCCAACACGGGCGCGGAGCGGATGGTGGGGATCGTGTCGCATGTCGGACAGCAGGCGACGCAGGCCATCGATGAGCGAATCGGAGACCCGCTCGTCGACGCTGATCAGGCGCAACAGCCAGGTGGTGCGCTCGCTCACCATGTCGCGGATAGCGGGGGCCTGTGAACTGAGCGTCGTCAGGCCCCAATCCAGCGCGCTGTCGAGCAGGGGTTCGTGGCGTCCCTTGTCGAGTGTCGCATCGACAGCATCGGCGACCACGGGTGACAGGGCGAGGGCGCGCAAGCGGTTGCTCGCGACATCGCGGACGAGATCGCCGATGGCCTTCTGGTCGAGCGCTTCGATGAGGCGGGCGACCAGCGGCCCGAAGCCGCGCCGTTTGGCCGAAACCGGGCCGGGCTCGCTCACCAGCCAACGCGCGATGGCATCGGCAATGTCCATGGCATCAAGCCGGCGGGCGACGACACCGGGCGTGAGGAAATTTTCCTTGAGGAAGGTGGCGAGACTGTCGCCGATCCGATCCTTGTTGGCGGGGATGATCGCCGTATGCGGGATCGGCAGACCGAGCGGGTGGCGGAACAGCGCGGTGACGGCAAACCAGTCCGCCAGCCCGCCGACGAGCGCTGCTTCGGCAAAGGCCTGAACCCAGGGCAGGGCGGGATGGGTGCTCTCGATCGTCAGCGTCGCGATGAACACCACCGCCATGACGACGAGCAAAAGCGTCGCCGCCAGGCGCATCTGGTGGAACGGTGTCGCCGGCAGCTCGAATGGGCGCAGCGGTTTCAGTTCAGGGTCACTCCGCAGGTTGCGGCGCGGGTGCATCCGGTCGCAGAGCGGGTTTAGCCGATTCATTGTTGGTGAACCAGCGGCGCATGCGCGGCGCCAACCAGGTTTCGGCATCAACCGCGAGGCTGAAGCTGGCCGGGACAATGATCAGCGTCAGGGCTGTCGAAACCAGCAGGCCACCGATC
>JAAFIT010000070.1 GCA_013298745.1 Sphingomonadales bacterium | reverse complement strand
GGCCTTCGATTTCAAGACGACGACGATCGATGGCAAGCCGATGCCGTTCAGCCAATACAAGGGCAAGGTGTTGCTGGTCGTGAACACCGCCAGCATGTGTGGCTACACGCCGCAATATGAAGGCCTGCAGGCGCTGCAGGACAAGTATAAGGCGCAGGGCTTCACCGTCATCGGCGTGCCGTCGAGCGATTTCGAGCAGGAACTGGGCTCCGACAAGGAGATCAAGACCTTCTGCGAATCAAAGTTCGGCATCAAATTCCCGATGAGCACCAAGTCGGTGGTGACCGGTGACAAGGCGACCCCCTTCTATCGCTGGGCTGCCTCGACGCTGGGTGCCGACAAGGCACCGAAGTGGAATTTCCACAAATATCTCGTCGGCCGTGATGGCAAGCTGATCGCCGCCTATCCGTCGAAGGTGACGCCGGGTTCGCCCGAACTCAACGCTGCCGTCAGCCAGGCCATCGCCGCCAAGGGCTGACTCAGTCGGGCTTCGTCTCGGGCGGCGGTTCACTCGCCGCCCGGTCACGCATCTTGCGGCGTTGCAGATTGGCGCGCAGGGCGGCGGCGAGTCGTTCCTGGCGTGCCGCCTCGGCGTCGAATTTGGGGTCTTTGGCCATAAGGCGGTGATAACGCGTCACCGATATTCTTGACAGCCCCGTCCCCCTCGCCCATAGGCGCACACCTTCGCCGGAATGCTGTCGTAGCTCAGTGGTAGAGCGCATCCTTGGTAAGGCTGAGGTCGGGAGTTCAATCCTCCCCGACAGCACCACCGGCGAAGAGTTGCCGCACTGGCAGGGCTGGCATCCCCACCGCACCGGGTGTAAAGCGGATTGTCGCCGCAGCATCGCCGGCACCGCATAAGGGTTTTGCCATGGGCTCGTTCAGCCTCATCCATTGGGTCGTTCTGATCCTCGTTGTCATGCTGCTGTTCGGCCGCGGCCGCATTTCCGACCTGATGGGTGATTTCGCCAAGGGTATCAACAGCTTCAAAAAGGGTCTCGCCGAAGGCGAAACCCCGCCCGCTCCGCCGCCGCAGGTGACCAATGCCAGCGCCACCCCGGTGCAGCCGGCGGCAGACGAGGTTCGGCGCTAGGCGCACCCCGGCGTCGCCCGGGAATAATTCATGTTCGGCATCGATTCATCGGAACTGGCGATCATCGCGCTGGTGGCGCTTCTCGTCATCGGCCCCAAGGATCTGCCGCGTGTCATGCGCATGGTCGGCAACTGGATCGCCAAGGGCCGCGCCATGAGCCGCCATGTCCGCGCCGGCTTCGATACGATGATGCGCGAAGCCGAACTGGAAGAAATGCAAAAGGCCTGGGCGGCGCAGAACGAAGCGATCATGAAGGCCACCGCCATCCCCGATCCGCTCGGTAACTCGATGGCAGGGATCGATCCGGCAAGCTGGGCGCTGCCCGACCCGCTGGCGAACGATCCGTATCAGGAAGAGGCTGTGGCACCTGCCGTTGCCGCGCTGCCAGCCCCTGACGCAGCGCCTGCGGCAGCGGCGCCGAAAAAGCCCCGCGCACCGCGCAAGAAAAAGGCTGCAGAGCCGGCTGCGCCGCCGGCGCCATGAGCGACGACGCCGAAATCGATGCCAGCAAGGCGCCGTTGCTCGATCATCTGATCGAACTGCGCAGCCGGCTGCTCAAATCGCTCGTCGCCTTCGGCATCTGCTTCGCCATCGCCTTCACGCAATCGGCGCGGATCTTCGGCTTTCTCGTCCAGCCTTTGGTCAAGGCCTATGGCGATGGCGTGGTCGGCAAACTGATCTACACCAAACTCTACGAGGCGTTTTTCGTCGAGGTGAAGGTCGCGGCCTTTGCGGCGATCTGCATGGCCTTCCCGATTATCGCCAACCAGCTCTGGGCGTTCGTCGCCCCCGGCCTTTACAAGCGGGAAAAGCGCGCATTTCTGCCCTTCCTGCTTGCGACGCCGATCCTGTTCACCATGGGCGCGTCGCTGGCCTATTTCGTCGTCATGCCGGTGGCGTTCAGCTTTTTCCTCGGCTTTCAATCGTCATCCGAAATCACCGGTATCAGCCAGGAAGCGCTGCCGGCGATGGGCGAGTATCTCGATCTGGTGATGAACATGATTCTGGGCTTCGGCGTCGCCTTTCTGCTGCCGGTGCTGCTGATGCTGCTCGAACGCGCCGGCATTGTTTCGCGCGCCCAGCTCATCGCCGGGCGCCGCTATGCCATCGTCGCCGCTTTCGCGATTTCGGCGGTGCTGACGCCGCCCGATATCTGGTCGCAGTTCGCCCTCGCGATCCCGCTGATCCTGCTTTACGAAATCTCGATCATCGGCATCTGGTTCACCGAACGCCGCCGGGCGCGCGCCGCCGAGCAGGGGGATGCGGCAGCGGCTTGAGGTGCCTTAATTGGCGACATCCTTGGCGGTCTTGCTGATCGCCTTGCCGGCTGAACTGAGGTCCTTGCCGGCGCCTTCGACAGTATTGCAGGCGGTGAGCAGGCCGAGGCAGGCGATGACGGTCAGGGCGAGACGCATGGGGGAACTCCGGCCAACAGGGCTGACCGGAGCATATCGTATCGGCGGGTGGATACCAACGCCCAACAATTGGCTGAGCGCCGGACAGGCGTCAGTTCTTGACGTCGTTGGCGGTCTTGGTGACGGTCTTGCCGACCGAGCTCATGTCCTTGCCGGCGCCGCTGACGGTGTTGCAGGCATTGAGCGACAGGGCCGTGACGAGCGCCAAGGTCATGATGATTGCGTTGCGCATGGAAAATTCCTGACAGGCCGGACTGGCCCGGGCCTTCAACGCGTCGGCGGATGACGGGTTCCGGTGCGTGACACCAGCGTTGCGGGCTGGCATCACGGCCGCCATGGACTTTGCCCTGCCCGCGCGCGAGCCCTCTGCCGATCTGGCGGCGCTGTTGCCTGCGGGTCTGTCGCCGCAGCTTGTAGCTGCTGCCGCCATGGCCTGGGCGCAGGCGCCGTTCCTGAAGGGCTTGCTGCGCAGCCGGCGGGATGTGCTGGCGGCGATCGCGGCTGATGGCGTCGATGCCGCCTTTGCCGGCGCAATGGCGAGGGCTGCCGCTGCCGACGACGATGTGATGGCGCGGCTGCGGCGGGCGCGCGGCGATATTGCGCTGATCATCGCGCTCGCCGACCTGGCGGGGCTTTGGCCGCTCGAGCGCGTCACCGCGGCGCTTTCGGATTTTGCCGATTCGAGCATCGATATCGCCATTGCTGCGGCGCTGGCCGAACGCGGTGCACCCAATGCCGGGATGGCGGCGCTGGCGCTGGGCAAATTGGGCAGCCATGAGCTCAACTATTCATCGGACGTCGATCTGATCATCGTTCACGACCCCGACGTAATCCCGCGCCGCAGCCATGAAGAGCCCGGCGAGGCGGCGGTGCGGATCGCCAAGCGCGCGGTAGCGATTCTCGCCGATCTGACGCCCGATGGCTATGTCCAGCGCGTCGATCTGCGGCTGCGGCCGGCGAGCGAGATCACTCCCATCAGCTTGTCGGTGGCGGCGGCCGAGCATTACTACCAGTCGGAAGCGCTGACATGGGAGCGGGTGGCGTTCATCCGGGCGCGGGCGGCGGCGGGCGATGTCGCGCTGGGGCAGGGGTTGCTTGATCGCATCCGGCCGTTCGTCTGGCGGCGCAGTCTCGATTGGACGGCGGTGCGCGACATTCAGGCGGTATCCTTGCGGATTCGTGACCATTTCGAAGCGGGACAGGCCATCGGTCCGGGTTTTGATCTGAAACGTGGCCGCGGCGGTATCCGCGAGGTCGAATTCTTTGCCCAGATCCACCAGCTCATCTGGGGCGGTCGGGCGCCCGAATTGCGCGCGCCGGCAACGCTCGATGGCCTGGCGGCGCTGGCGATGGCCGGTCATGTGTCGCCCGGTGAGGCGACGACGCTCGGGGACAGCTACCGGATGCTCCGCACGCTCGAACACCGCTTGCAGATGCGCCGCGACGAACAGACCCATGCGGTGCCGCGCCTCGCCGCCGATCGCGCTGCCGTCGCGGCTCTGGCCGGTGCGCGCGACTGGGCCGCGGTTGAGCGCGCTCTGCTCGCGGCGACGACCCCGGTTGCTGCAGCCTATGACCGGTTAATCGCCGCTGCGATTCCGGCAACCGTGGTGATCCCGGCCGATCCCGCCGCCTGGTTGAAGCGCCATTATCCGCGGGTGGCCGCCGATATCGTACCGCGCATCAAGCGCTGGCGCGGCGGCACATTGCGGGCACTGCGCAGCGAGGCGGCGCGTGAAGCCTTTGAGGCGGTACTGCCGGCACTGGTTGGCGGCATTGCCGAAGCTGCGGACCCGGCAATGGCGGCGACAAGGCTCGATGCCTTTCTTGCCGCCTTGCCGCAGGGCGCGCAGTTCTTTGCGCTGCTCCAGGCCAATCCGCGGCTGGTCGGCCTGCTCGGTCATCTGCTTGGCGTGGCGCCAGTGCTCGCCGATGCCCTTGCGCGCGATCCGGCGCTTTTCGATGTCATGCTGGCGCCCGACGCGTTCGACCCGCTTCCCGATGCGGACGCGCTGGCGACGGAACTCGCCGGCTTTACCGCCTCGGCAAGCGCGCTGGAGGATATGCTCGATCGCGTTCGTCGCTGGACCGGGGAGCGGCGCTTTCAACTCGGTGCGCAACTGATCGAGGGACGCAGCGACCCGTTGGTGGCGGCCCGGGCCCTGTCCGATCTGGCCGATGCCGCGCTGGCAGTCATCGTCCCGGCGGTGGTGGCGGACTTTGCCCGCAGTCACGGCCATGTCGCCGGCAGCGAGCCGGTCATTCTGGCGCTTGGTCGTTATGGCGGACGGGCGCTTACCCATGCGTCGGACCTTGATCTCGTCTATCTGTTCACCGGCGATCATGAAGCCGTATCGGATGGTGCCAAGCCGCTGCCGGCGACGCTCTATTTCAACCGGCTGGCAGCGCGGCTGACGGCGGCCCTATCGGTCCCGACCGCGGCAGGGGCGCTTTACGAGGTCGATACGCGGCTAAGGCCCTGGGGTGCCAAGGGGATGCTGGCGCTCTCGGTGGCGAGCTTCGCGCGCTATCAGGCTGACGATGCCGAAAGTTGGGAGCATATGGCGCTGACCCGGGCGCGGGTGGTCGGGCATTGTCCGGCCGCCGAAACGGCAATCGCGGCGACGCTGCACCGCCCGCGTGACCCCGAAACACTGCGCCGTTCCGTGCTGGCGATGCGCGCGGACATTGCCGCCGCCAAGCCCGCCAAGGGGGCGTTTGACGTCAAGCTGGCACCGGGCGGGCTGGTCGATCTCGAGTTTCTGGTGCACTTCCTGCAATTGCGCGATGGTATCGGGGTCGGCCCCGATCTGGCTTCAGCGATTACGGCGCTGACAGCCGCCGACCGCATGCCCGATGGTCTGGCCGCAGCGCATGACATGCTGACGCGCTTTCTGGTGCTGCTGCGGCTGGTGGCGGCGAACAGCGAGGTGCCGGCAGCCTTCACCCCGGCGGTCGAGGCCATGCTGGCGCGCGGTATGGGTGCGGCATCATTTCCCGCTGTTGTCGAACAATTGGCACTGGCCAAAAATGCCGTGCGACTGGCATTTCAGGACATTCTCGCAACGAAAGGCAATTGACCGATGACAACTCCGACCACGGGCGATGCTGCTCCCGCCTTCACGCTGAACGGCGACACCGGGCCGATTTCGCTGGACGATTTCGCCGGCAAGAAGCTGGTGCTGTATTTCTATCCCAAGGATGACACGCCGGGCTGCACCACCGAGGGCAAGGATTTTTCGGCCCATCTCGCTGCCTTTGCTGCCGCTGATACCGCGGTGGTCGGGGTGTCGCGCGAATCGGCGGCATCCAAGGCCAAGTTTCGCGCCAAGCATGGCCTGACCGTCGGGCTTGGCGCCGACGACGATGGCGCGGTCACAGAAAGCTATAGCGTCTGGGTGGAAAAGAGCATGTACGGCAAGAAGTACATGGGGATCGAGCGTTCGACCTTCCTCATCGATCGCGCCGGCAAGATCGCGCAAATCTGGTCGAAGGTGAAGGTGCCCGGCCATGTCGCCGAGGTGCTGGCGGCAGCGCAGGCGCTGGGTTGAGCCGCGATTCGTCAAACACATTGCGCCGGATTTAAGGCCTGATTCACAAGTTCCGGCCAGTTCCATGTCGATTTCTTCCGTTCGTCGCGCGGCTGCAACAACTGGCCGGGGAATACCGCGCAACGGGTTGTTTGCCCCGCGCCACTCTGGTTGTTTGAGGCGTGGTCATCGCCTGCAAGGGCACTGATCGCACCGGCCCGGCGGTGGTTCGTTCGGGTTCGGTTCGCATCATCGTCGTGAAGAATTGTTGCTGGGGGTTTTCACCGTGTCGCGACTGAAAGGGGCCTTTGAACGGGCCGAAATCAGAGCCGCGCGCCTGCTCCCGCCGCATGAATTCACGTGGCACAGGCCGCATCTCCGGACCATCGATGGCTCGGCGGCGGACCTGACAATCAAGGTGGGGACGCGAGCACAGATTATGGCAATTGGGTCCGCAGTTCTTGTCGCCGGTTGGCTGGGTGTCGCAACATCGTCGATGCTGTCCGGCAATGATGCCATCCTTGCTGCCAAACAGGCCGAAGTCGCCCGGCTGCACACCCAGGTCCAGGCCATGAAGGCGGAAACCGCCGCCCTGAAGGGTGATGTCGCCGCCCGTGCTCAGGCACTCGAATCGCGCCAGGCGTTTTTGACCGCCCTTCTCTCCAACAAGGGTGATCTCAAGCAGCTCGCCCAGATGCTGCCGCGCCAGACCGCCAGCGGCGCCAGCAATCTCGACATGGTGCGCGACCTGGTCGCCCCCAAGGCCGGCAAGCGCGGCAAGCGTGGTGCCGAATTGGCATCGCTGCCGAACAGCAATGCGATGGTTGAACCCTTCCGCCAGCTGGAAAGCCAGCAACTGGCGCTGGTCGACAAGGCCACCGGCGCCGCCGAAGCCAAGCTGAAGGATACCCAGGCGCTGATCCGCCGCCTCGGCCTCGATCCGCAACGTTTCGTGGCTTCGAGTGACTGGAACGGTGCCACCGCCGGCGTTGGCGGGCCCTATATCCCGGTCAGCACCGATGCCGAGCCGCGCTTCAAGGATCTGTTCCTCAGCTGGAAGAAGCTGAACGCCATGCAATCGGCGGTCGCCGCTATCCCGGCCTATATGCCGGTCAAGGATTATCGATACACGTCCGGTTTCGGCGTCCGCTACGATCCGTTCAATGGCGGCAGCGCGATGCACGCCGGCGTCGATATGGCCGGCGCCCATGGCGAACCCATTTACGCCGCAGCCAGCGGCACTGTGCTGCAGGCCGGCCGTTCGGGCGGTTACGGCAACCTTGTCGAACTGTCGCACGGCAAGGGCATCGACACCCGCTACGGCCATCTCTCGGCGATGCTCGTCAAGCCGGGTGAGCATGTCGAAAAGGGCCAGCTCATCGGTCGCATGGGTTCGACCGGTCGCTCGACGGGTACCCATCTCCATTATGAAGTCCGCGTCGATGGCCAGGCGGTCAACCCGCGGCCGTTCCTCGAAGCCTCAGCCTATGTGCTGGCGGCGCAGGCCGAAGCGGTCACCGGTGATGTCGGCCCGGCGCTCGAGGACGATATCGTCACGGCTTCGAACGATGCGCCGCGGATGACGCCGATCCGCAGCCTTCGTTGAGGTTGCCGTTCGGGCCGTACCGCCCTACATTGGCGCCATGGATACCGCACCCCGCCTGATGCCTGCAGCCGCCGCCCGCGTCGCGGTGATCGCCGCGCGTCAGGGCAAGCCCGGCCTCAAGCTCCGCCTCGCCGTCGATGGCGGCGGCTGCGCCGGCTTCCAGTACAAGTTCGGCCTCGAAGCCGAAGCCGCCGCCGATGACCTTGCCGTCGAAACCGACGGCGTGACCATGCTCATCGATCCGGATACGCTGCCGTTCGTCGCCGGCGCTGAAGTCGATTATGTCGAAAAGATCGGCGCTGCGGCGTTTGAAGTGCGCAATCCCAATGCGGCCAGTGGCTGCGGCTGTGGGTCGAGCTTTTCGGTTTGAGGTGCCTCCGGCGGCTGGGGCCGTCGGCCCCAGACCCCAATTGTTTTCAGCCCGCGCAAAGCCGTCTGGTCATCGTGATGATTAATTGAATGGGGTTTGGGGTCTTCGACCCCAGCCGCCGGAGGCCCTTCTTCAATTTCAATCCATTCGGGCCTAGGGTTGCCCCATGAAAATCGCCACCTTCAACATCAATGGCACCAATGCGCGTTTGCCTCGCCTGCTCGAATGGCTGGCCGCGGAGCAGCCCGAGGTCGCCTGTCTGCAGGAAATCAAGACGGTAACCGAGAATTTCCCCGTCGATGTGATCCGCGACGCCGGCTATCACTGCCTCGTTCACGGCCAGAAGGGCTTCAACGGCGTCGCGATCCTGTCGCGCGAGCCTGCGACCGAGACACAGCGCGGGTTGCCAGGCGACGAGACAGACGAGCAATCGCGCTATCTTGAAGCCGAAGTCGCCGGCGTGCGGGTGGCGAGCATCTATTTGCCCAACGGCAATCCGCAGCCGGGGCCGAAGTTCGATTACAAGCTCGCGTGGATGGCACGGCTGCACGCCCATGCCGCGACATTGGTCGGCAATGGCCAGCCGGTGGTGCTGGCTGGCGACTACAATGTCATCCCCAATGACGATGATATCTGGTCAAAAACGGCGATGCGCGACGATGCGCTGATGCAGCCGGAAAGTCGCGCCGCCTATCGCGCGCTGCTCTGGCAGGGCTGGACCGATGCGATCCGCAGCACCCACCCGCGCGGCGGCATCTGGAGCTATTGGGACTATCAGGCCGGCGCCTGGCCGCAGGACCATGGCTTTCGCATCGACCATCTGTTGCTGTCGCCACCGGCGGCCGACCGGCTTGTCGATGCCGGCGTCGATCGCGCCGTGCGCGGCGCCGAAAAGGCCAGCGACCATGCGCCGGCGTGGGTGGTCTTGCGGGATTAGAGTCGATTGCAGTCTGATCGAAGCGTTACGCGCCCGCTCAGCCTGAGCGGTTCAATCAGACTGTAATCGAGTCCGGGGGCGATTGCGTTCAAGTCGAAGCAGAGCCTCCGGCGGTTGGGGCCATTGGCCCCACGCCCCATTTCTAGCTGTCGACCCGAGACAATATCCGATGCCCTGCG